>JAOAPT010000656.1 GCA_025463045.1 Candidatus Solibacter sp. | reverse complement strand
AAACGCCCGGACCGAGCGCATTCTTCCCCAGACTCGTTGTCGAGACAGGCATGTTGTACAGGACCAGGTACACGTGCTTATCCCCTGGACCCGGGATGTGGTGCATCGTGACGGCGAAGGCGCGCGTACCGGCAGGCGCGTTGGACCGGTCAGGGGAGGCGACGCGCGTTCTTCATCGCAGGTGAACTCGACCGGATAGGCACCTTCATTAAGGAAGGCCGGACTACCCAGCGTGAACTTCCCGGACTGGGCTGCCGAAATGCACGCGCAGGCCAGCAGGTCGTCCTAATCCGCGACCTTTTTACCATCCGCTAACAAGCCTCCGCGGAATCAGCGAAAACGTGGCAATTGCGTCGGTGGTCTCGATGGCGCGGCTCGGCGAGGAATATTACGGCTTGACAACCAACACTGTTAAGGAGCGCGAGCGACCCGGTTGGGATGCGCGCACCATCCGCAAAACTCGATTGGCTTTTCGGCCGTGTTAAGAGTGCGCGTGCTGCCCGCCTGACTCATGAAGAACGCGAGCGACGGAGCGGCGGTGGTCGCTCGCGTCTCTACGCCTTATCTCTCAGGTGCTCTTTGCGCACGAAATCCGTATCCTGCCGTGGATCGCCGTCGCACTCGATCGCGATCGTCGTCACCGGACTATCGGGCGCCGCTTCCGGCAGCCCCGTAAACCGCACGCGGAATTTATCCTGCTCAAACTTCACCGCCTTGCCGCTGGCATAGAGCCGCGCCGACTGCACTTTATTCATCAGTCCGGCGAGCGTCACCGTCTCTCCCGGCCAAAAGTGGACGTGCATGTACAGCGTCTTGCCCTTCCGCGTGAAGCTCGCGTAGTTCGACCGCCGCGGCTGGCAGACGTCGGTATCGTAGATCGTCTTCCCGCTCTTCTCCATCCACTTGCCCACCTGCGTCATGATCTTCACCGATTCCTCGGGGATCGATCCATCGGGCTTCGGTCCGATGTTCAGCAGGTAGTTGCCAGTGTCGTGCGCGCAGGTGATCAGGTTCTTGACGATCGTCTTCGGCGTCTTCCAATCATCGTCGGCCTTCTGATAGCCCCAGCTATCGTTCATCGTCATGCACGATTCCCATGCGCCCTTCGATGCCTCGATCTTCTGTTCCGGCGTCGCGAAATCGCCCGGCAGTTTATTCCGGTTGTTGACGATGATCTCGGGCTGGAGCTTGAACACCATCTCGTTCATCTTGTCCGATTCCCAGCCCTTCGCATCGAGCGGCCACGAGACGTCGTACCAGAGAATGTCGATCTTGCCGTAATTCGTGAGGAGTTCGCGCAGTTGTCCGTGGATGTAATCCACGAAGCGCCGCCGCGCCGCTTCATCGGTGGCGCACTTCGCGCCGTCGGGATGGTGCCAGTCCATCAGCGAATAGTAGAACCCGACCCGCATGCCTTCCGCGCGCGCCGCGTCGACGAACTCGCGGACCAGATCGCGGCCCGGCCCCTGTTTCGGCGCGCAATAATCGGTGAGCTTGGAATCGAAGTGGCAGAAGCCTTCGTGGTGCTTCGTCGTCATCACCATGTACTTCTGGCCGGCGACCTTGGCCAGTTTCGCCCAATCGCGCGCCGCGTTCGGCTTCGGTTTGAAGCGCTTCGCAATCTGTTGGTATTCCGCGACCGGAATTCCTTCGTTCTCCATGACCCATTCGTGGCGTCCGAGCACGCTATACAGACCCCAATGGATGAACATCCCGAAGCGGGCTTCATGCCACCACTTCATGCGCGCCTCGCGGTCGGCATCGCCGCCGGCGGCAGTCAAAGTACTGGTCACCGTGCCGGCCGCGGCTCCGGCGGCCATGAGTTGCAGATAATCGCGTCGCGTCATCGCGTTCAGCATATCACGGCATATTTTAGCGGTAAAGTAAAGAATCGCAAACGGACCGTAGCGCGACGCGCGTAGAATGAAGGCATGGTGCGCTTCCTGATTTTCCTCGCCGCCGCCTTTGTCGCGAACGCGCAGCAACCGAGCGGCACCACGCCAAAAGCCAACGCGTCGGAGTACCCAGTCCACGCCCAGGCCGGCCTGAACGATCTCGGCGCCGAGTACATGGTCCACAGCTTCAGCAGCGGCGAACAAATGTTCATCGCCGAAAACTACCTGGTCGTCGAGGTCGCACTCTTCCCGCCGAAAGGCGAGAGCGTCCGCGCCGACATCGGCAAATTCTCCTTACGCGTGAACGGCAAGAAATCGCTGCCGCCAGAGAACCCCGGCATCGTCGCCGGAACCCTCAGGCACCCAGACTGGCAGTCGCCGCGCGGCGCGCAGGGCGGCATCGGAGTAGGCGGCATCGATATCGGACTCGGCGGCCAGCGTCCGCGGCAGTCCCCTTATCCCGGAGGACAAGATCCGAACCGCCTGCCCACTCCGCCGCGCGCGCCAGGTAATGACAGCGACACCATGCGCGAGGAGAAACTCAAGCCCGAGGAGGTTCTGGTAACGACCGCTCTCCCTGATGGAATCCACAAGGGCCCGGTCGCCGGCTTCCTCTACTTCGCCTGGCGCGGCAAAGCGAGTTCGATCAAGACGATCGACTTGGTCTACGGGGATACGGTCCTCCGTCTGCGGTAGCCTGCCTTTCGCCACCACTCCGGAAGACCGGGTAGTATTAAGAAGTGAATCTGACCGCTGTATTCATGGAAGTGCCGGAAGGCTACATCGCTTTCATTGAGGAACTACCGGGAGCCAACACTCAAGGCAGGACTCTCGACGAGGCTCGCGCCAATCTCCAGGAAGCCGTGGCACTTGTCCTGGACGCGAACCGCGCAATGGCGGCCGAGTCGCTCGAAGGGGCGGAGGTCATCCGCGAGAGTTTCGTTCTTCCCGCCGCATGAAATGAAGCGGCTTGATTTGATCCGGCACATCGAGAGCCAAGGCTGCGAGTTTTTTCGCGAAGGTGGCAATCACAGCGTGTACGTGAACCGCACGATGCGCAAATCTTCAGCAGTTCCACGTCATAGAGAGATCAACGATTTTCTTGCGAAAAAGATTTGTGCCGACCTTCAGATTTCGAAGCCGTAACAAGAATTGCGCCTCCCCACCTACCGCCTCTTTCAATTCCCGATGCAGTAGGTACGACGTCTCGGTCGGCACTCCGCCCTTATACTTCACTCGCAGCAGCACCTGAAAATATTGCGGAATCCGCCCCATTTTCCCCACCAACATTTTCGCGAACGCCCGATCGGTGAACTCGTCGATCGCCCCCGATCGTCCGAACGTGCTGTTGCTCGCGAACGTCATCAGATCCGTACTCCCCACCGGAAGGCAATCCGCGCGTGATTCAATTCGCCATGAAGGTCGTATTCTAGTCTTGTGAAGAAACTCCGCAGCTCGCTGTACTTTTGGGTCCTGGTGGCGATAGCTCTGGGGGTTGCTCTCGGGATCGCCGCTCCGGCCACGGGTGCGTCGATGAAGCCGCTCGGCGACGGCTTCATCAAGCTGATCAAGATGCTGATCGCGCCGATCATCTTCTGCACCGTCGTGCTCGGCATCGCCGGCACGGGCGATTTGAAGAAGGTCGGACGCACCGGCGGACTCGCGCTGCTCTACTTCGAAGTCGTCAGCACCCTGGCGCTGATTCTCGGACTCCTGATCGTCAACATCGTCCGCCCCGGCGCCGGCATGAACATCGATATCCGCAAGCTGGATGCCTCAGCCGTCTCCGCATACGCCGGCCACGGCAAGATGCAAAGCACCACCGAATTCCTGCTCAACGTGATCCCTTCCACCTTCGTCGACGCATTCGCCAAAGGAGAGATCCTGCAAGTGTTGCTGCTCGCCGTGCTCTTCGGGATCGCGCTGCAGCGGTTGGGCGCGCATCGCAACGAAGTCTTCCAGTTCATCGAGAAGCTCTCGGCGATCCTCTTCGAACTCGTGCGCATGATCATGAAGCTCGCGCCGATCGGCGCCTTCGGGGCGATGGCATTCACGATCGGCGCTTATGGTCTCGGCTCCCTGCTCTCGCTCGCCAAGCTGATGGCCACGTTCTATCTCACGTGCCTCTGCTTCATCTTCATCGTGCTCGGCGGCATCGCGCGCTTCCACGGCTTCAGCATCTGGAAATTCCTCCGCTACATCCGCGAGGAGCTGCTGATCGTCCTCGGCACGTCCTCCTCCGAAGCCGCGCTCCCACGCATGATGGCGAAGATGGAAAGCCTCGGCGCAGGACGCTCGACCGTCGGCCTCGTGATCCCCGCCGGATACTCCTTCAACCTCGATGGCACATCTATTTATCTGACGATGGCCGCCGTCTTCGTTGCGCAGGCTACTAACGCGCAGATGACGGTGGCGGAGCAGCTTACCCTGCTCGCCGTTCTGCTGCTGATGTCGAAGGGCGCCGCCGGAGTAACCGGCAGCGGTTTCATCGTGCTCGCCGCGACGCTGTCGGTAGTCGGCAAGGTTCCGGTTGGCGGACTCGCGCTGATCCTGGGCATCGATCGCTTTATGAGCGAAGCGCGCGCACTCACCAACGTGATCGGCAACGGGGTCGCGTCGATCGTTGTCGCCCGGTGGACAGGCGATCTCGATATTTCGACACTAGACCGCCAACTCGACGCGGGCCCTCCCGTTACCGAGCCCGAAGAACTCGTCGCCCATTAGTCGATATCGCGTTCCTTCTCCTGGTCGATGTACTCTTCCGGGACGTCGTCCTCGGGTACTTCCCGCACCCGGATTCCCCCCTCGTCGGCAGGCGGAGCGTCCTCGACGCTCTCCTCCAATTCGGCCTCATAAAACTGGCCTTCCTCAAGCAGCGCTTCTTCGTCGGGGTCGTTGATCCCCTGAGTATCGCCGGACTGTCCGGCCGCGTCCGGCCCCGTGCCCTTCGGCTTCGAGCGCAACGTACTGTATGTGCGAATACCTTCGTCGTCTGGTGTCATCGCGGTTAAATGCAGCACGTGAGCCGCCAATGGCGTGTGGCACCCAATATGCATAGGGAGAGGCGATCATGACAACCACAACTCCTGAGATCCAAGCCTATGGGACCGTCGAGAATCGACCCATTTCCCTCGACCACAAAGTCCGGTTAACCAATGTCACTAAGCTGAACCAGCTCTTGGCCGACACCATGACAATTCGCGATCTCTACAAGAAGCACCACTGGCAGGTATCCGGCCCGGCCTTCTACCAACTTCACCTTCTCTTCGACAAGCATTACGGCGAGCAGGTCGAACTGGTCGACGCATTGGCCGAACGCGTTCAGACGCTTGGCGGAGTCGCGATCGCGATGGCGCCAGACGTGGCTGAAGCCACCCGCATCGCGCGCCCGCCCCGCGGCCGCGAAGATGCCGCCACCCAGTTGTTCCGTCTTGCGCAGGCACACGAATTTATCCTCGGTGAAGCCCGCGAAGCCGCCGAGACCGCCTCCAAGAACGGTGACGACGGCACAAACGATCTCCTGGTCAGCAGCGTGATTCGCGTCAACGAATTCCAGGCTTGGTTCATCAACGAACAGTCCAAAACCTGACGTCGCTCTCAACTGCGCCGCTCCACCAGCCACACGCCGGCGAGCACCAGCGCGCACGCCGGCACGAAGCCCGCCCCGGGACGCTCGCCCAACGCCACGATCGCCATGAGCGAAACCAGCACCGGCTGCAAATACACGACCACCGAAACCCGCGACGCCGCCAGGTGCCGCAGCGCGTACGCGTAGATCAGATATCCCGCTACCGACGATCCAGCCGCCATGTACACCACGCCGCCCCACGCCAGTCCGCTCGCGTGCATACCGCCGCGCAAATTCCACGCCGCCACCGGAAGCGCGAGCAGTCCCGCGGCGCCGTACGCGATCGCGTTCATCCGCACCGTTCCCGCTCGCTCCGCCAACGGCTTCGCCACCAGGTTGAAGCCCGCGAACACAAACACCGAGAGCAGCATCACCGCGTCGCCCTTCAGCGTCGCCTCGCCGCCCGCACCGCGGCTGAACTGCAGCAAGACCACGCCGGATGCCGCCATCAGCAGGCCCGTGATCTGCATCCGCGAGATTCGCTCATGCCCGCGCGCCGCCGACCCGAGCAGCACCAGCACCGGCGACAACGTCGTGATCACGCCCGCATGCGCCACACTCGTCATGCTGATCCCGATCACGAAGAGCACTTGATTCCCGACCAGCCCAAGCAGTCCCACGCTCAGCAGCGCCGGCAGTTCGTCCCAACTCCATGCGCCCTCCCGCCATGCAACGGGCAACATGAACGCGCCGGCAAACACGTAGCGCAGACCGATCACCAACGCCAGAGGAAGTTCGCGCAATGCGAATCGCGCAAAGATGAAATTCGCCGACCAGAGGAGCAGCAGCAACGCGAGCCATCCATAGACAACCGCCCGCGGGGCCGCAACGAGTTTCGTGCCGCTCAATTATCGCCCGCTCGCCGCCGGAGTCGGAAGGAAGCTATCCAGAAAATCGAGCGCCGCCTTGTGTGGTACCGGCATCGGCGCGACGCTGTCCCCGAGGCCCATCGCGAGGTCCGTCGCCGCCGAGTACGCCGGCCACGCCGCCAGCCCTTTTCCATTCGGATCGCCGTACGTCGCGAAGTTCACCCAATACGACGACATCGCATCCGCCAACAGGAC
>JAOAPT010000638.1 GCA_025463045.1 Candidatus Solibacter sp. | reverse complement strand
TGAACTCGGGATGTGGCGTGGCGCCCCCTTCATGCATGTTGATGCCGGTCAGGATCGGCACGGTCGATTGCTCAAACGGGCTGGACGGCACGGCCGGCAGAACGTAGCCATCCATCATCGCGCTGTTGAAGCGGGGCGCGCCGGCGACGGGCGTGAGCAGATCTTTCCACGACATCTTTCGCAAATCGTCGAGCGACTTAACGCCCTTGGCCTCGGCGAACTTCACGCCGGCCTCTTCCTGCTCGCGGCGCGGTCGCGAACCACCCCCAGCGCTCTCGATGATCGCGCCGCGAAACAACCCCTTCGCCAGCGGCGACACCATGAGATTCAGCGTATTCGCACCGCCTGCCGATTGTCCGCCGATGGTCACCTTCGCCGGATCGCCTCCGAAGGCGGCGATGTTGTCGCGTACCCAATGCAGCGCTGCGATCAGATCGAGCAAAGCGTAATTCCCAGACGGCTTCAAATCCGGATGCGCGAAGAAGCCGAATACGCCGAGGCGATAGTTCACCGTCACCACCACGATGCCCTTTTTCGCCAGACCCTCGCCGTCATACAGCGGCACGGCGCCGGAGCCCTCGGTATTCGCGCCGCCATAGATGTACACGTATACCGGCCTGCCCTCGCTGGGCCGCGTCGCGCCGGTCCACACGTTCAGGTAGAGGCAGTCCTCGCTCACCTCGTTGTGGGCCAGGAACTCGTAGGTCCACGGCTTGCTTTCCGTCTTGATGATTTGCACGCAGCTATTTCCGAACTCCGCCGCTTTGCGAATGCCCGCCCACGACACGGCGGGTTGGGGCGCACGCCAGCGCAAGTCACCCTCGGGCGGAGCAGCGAACGGGATTCCCTTGAAGACCGAGATCGCGGCATCCTTACCCGCCACGCCGGACAGTAGTCCGGTATTGATTCTCACAGGTTGCTGGACGGCGGCCGCAAGGGGCAGCGCCAACACTGCGCTGAGAACAAACGCGAGAGAGGACATCAGTTCCGAGCATAGCCCTTCGCTCATTGGCACGCCACTTGCTACTCCCTACGTGAAGGGAGACTCGAATGCGCGTTGGCGGATTGTTTTTCATTCTGGCGGCGGGACTGGCGATCTCATCGTGCAATCGCGACGAACCGGCGGCGCGCCAAGTGGGCCGCGATGCCTACCGCGCCTCCCAGGAAGTAAAGCAGGGCGCGAAGAAGGCCGGGCAGGAGTTACGCAGCGCGGGGAAGGAAATCCGTGAGGGCTGGAACGAAGCCAAGCACGAAAATCCGCCCCCGCCAAAAAAGAAGAAGCCTCTCCCGCGTGATGAGCATTAGCGGAGCGCTTCCAATCGGTCGTACAATTCACGCGCGTATGCGATCGCGGTCCGCATGGACTCCGTTGCCAGGGCGCGTTTCGCGGCGGAATCGGGACTGAATTCGAACTGACGGGCCTTCGCATCGACTGCCGCTGCATTGTGCATTCGAGCGATTTCGTCCGCGGACCACTCCACCCCGAACAGGGTAAAGGTGGACTCGGGCAATTGCGTGTAGTTCACCAGACGTAGAGAATCCGCCTGGACGACTGCGCTTTCGAGGATTCCTGCAAGCAGTCCCGCGACGTGGCGTTCGCGCGGAATTTCAGGTGGGCCTATCGTCCACATTCCCGGATTGCGCATCTGCGAGACCAGCACCTCCAGTGGATCGCGATACAGGAAAATCGCCGGCGTATCGGGAAACGCATTCCGAATCACCGCGTACTGATGCATGTGCCAGCAATCCAGCTTGACGAAAAGGCGCGTCTCCCGCGCGTTGGCCCGGCCTAGCGCGCCGATGATCGTGCGCAGCATTGCGGGGTCGCCCAGTCCAAGCGCCTGATCCAACGGCGCCGGCTCCGACATCACGCGATTCTCTTCCACGCTGGCCAACATTTGTGCGACCAGGGTGGAACCGCAACGCGACAAATGGAAGATGAAACCCGCCGGCTCGAGACCCGGATGCGCCGCCACCCACTCGGCCGCCTCCGCCAGCGTGGTGCGGCGGACCGGTGCACTTGGATTCCGGCGCAGCGTGTCTTCGAAGAATGGGTCGGTGAAGCGCTGCCCCGGCAAATAGCGCCACTCCACTTCATCCTTAAGCACCGCCGCCGGAACCCAACCCTCCAGACTCATGAATATTTCGGGAACATCGCGTCCAGCCACGGATTCAACGTGCAATCGATGACCAGGTGGATGCGATCGGTAGTGCCGCCGTTGAAGATACGGTGCGGCAGATTGAAGTTGATGTACCAGCACTCGCCTTCGCGCATCGGAATCATTCGGTCATCCACCACGAACTCCACACCTGGGTTCGTCTGCATGGGAATGTGCAGGCGCACCTCGCCATCCTCATAGCTGAGGCAGTGGTCGCGATGCTCGCGAATGTTCGAGCCCGCACTCAATCGCAGGAGACGGACAAACTGCAGCGGGCATTCGAACTTCGCTAGCGCTTCGCGCAGATACGGGCACCGCTCCAGGACCGGCAGGTCGATGAAGTCCGTCGAAGTTGGGTCGGGATAGAGCGCCACGCGCGCGCCAGGAGTGCTGCGCAGCGGAACGCCGCTCCAATCGCCCTCATACTGCCGCTGATTGAAGTGCGGCGACCAGTCTTGGGGCGTCAGTTGCGCGAGGTCTTCATGCAGCCTTTGGACGTCGAACGAAAGTGGTAATTGAAAGTGCGGTACGGCCATCGGTTTATGCTACCTTCTGAACGTGACGGGCGCGATTCTTCAGTTTCTCGAAGGGATCGGATTGCCGGTGGCCACCGCCGCGATCGAACAGGCGACTTTTCTGCCCGGCATCCGCATCGAGTCCGGGTCCCTGATCATCGACCCGGGACGCTTGCTCTACCCGGGCGATATCCTTCACGAAGCCGGCCATCTCGCCCTTATGGAGCCGGAGCGGCGCGCAGGCACCAGCGATGATGCGGGCACCGATGGCGGAGAAGAAATGGGCGCCATCGCGTGGTCCTACGCAGCCGCGCTTCACATTGGGCTCGACGTGCGCGTGCTCTTCCACGGGGAGGGCTATCGGGGGGACGCCGATTCGATCGTGGAGAATTTCGCGAACGGCCGCTATCTCGGCGTCCCCATGCTCGAATGGACGGGCCTCGCGCTCGATCAACGGCGCGCGCGCGAACTCGGTCTGCCGCCGTACCCTCATATGCTCCGCTGGCTCCGGGAGTAGAGCCCTTTGAACTGGAGTGTGCGCTTCACGGCCGCGCTTCCATTTCGTGCTGCACCTCGGTGCCGCCGATGCGACGGAAGCCGAGGCGCTCGTATAGCCGGATCGCGCCGGCATTGGTCGTGTTCACCGAGAGCGACACTGGTTTTCCGGTGCGCGCCGCGTCCGCCAGCACTTCGCCGACTGCCGCCCGTCCCGCACCGCGTCCGCGAAACTCGGGAAGCACCATCACCTCCGCCAGCCAGATCTTGTCTTCCAGGGTTGCGGTGTGCAGCCAACCCACGGGTTCTCCGTCCAACAGGATGATTCGGCTTTGGCCTTCAGGAAAGACGGCGCCCGGCCCTTGGCGGCGGGTATGATATTGCAGGTCGAGAATCTGGGTGCGGAGGGGCTCCGGCCACGAATTCGCGCCGAGTTCGACGGCAATCGTCTCCAGTACGAGTCGTCGCATGAAGGCATCGTCGGCTCCGGGCGACTCGGGTCGCAGCGTGACGGTCATGCAGAGGCCGGAGCCGTGGCGCCTTCCGCGGCGTCCACGGGTAGCCACGCGGAAAGCAGCTGTTTCACAATCTCGACGAAGTCACTGGTGGTGGAAAAGTTCCGGCACGGAAAGCCGGCAGCGGAAAGCACCGAGCCAAAGGGAGAGGGCGAACCGTCCGGCTGCGTCCGCACGAGAATTTCGGCGGCCTTCATAGGCAGCGCCGGATCGGCGGCACACTCGATTGCGAGACGGTAGTCACGCTCGAAATTCCGTTCGCGCGGTCCCCAATCCTCGTCCGTCGCCAGAATGTAGTGGCGGCAATCGCGTATGTTTTGATTAACGGTGTATTGGAGCGGGCGCTTATCGGGGGCGTTGGTGAGGGAAACCGGAACGTAGAGGATTCCCAGTTTCATCGCCTCTTCGTTGAACTGGCCGACAACGTCGTAGAAAGCGAGCCGTTCGCCCTCCAGTTCCCAGGCCGTGGCGCAGAAGACTCGGAGCATGCGGTACATGGGGAAAGGGTATCGTAATCCGGCTGGCCGGAGTACCGCCCTCCTCCACCGTGAAGGAAGGCGGCACGCTGACCGGTCAGTTACGGCTTGGGTAGATTCCCACCAGCGCGATGATGAAGTTCAGACCCAGGAACGGATTCTGAATGCCGATCGGCTGGCTTCCTCCTGCGCTACCTAGCATCGCGTTGTTCATCGTAGTATTCGGCGGGGCCGGAGAGTAGGCGTTGACAGGGTTCAGAGGATCGCCGAGCGCCGCGAAAAACGCACCCGCCGGGCTCGGAACGCTGGCCGAGTTACTATCGGCGGCTACGGAGTGCGTATGCGCCGGGAGTTGTTGCTGGGTTAGGGTTACGCTCTGTGATCCGTCCTGTTCTCCGAGGACGACGTTAGGGAGCCCAGGGCCCTGACCCTGTTGCATGGGCCCGCGACCCTGCAGATCGGGGAGGGCAAAGGTGGTGGTGCCGTTTCCGCCAAAGGTCGTGCCGAGGAGGGAAAACAGCGCGGTGTTTTGAGCGATCGCTAGAATTTGCCCCTGGCAAAAGGCGTAGCCTTTGGGAGCGAAATTACCGGCGAACATCATGATCGTACCTATGTAAGGTTGAGAATCGGCCATTTTGAGTCGCTTCCTTTCTCGCGTTGCCTCGACTAGTTCCGGCTCGGGAAAATACCTTGCAGCGCAATGATGAAGTTGACGCCGAGGTAAGGGTTCTGGATGTTGACCGGCTGGCTGCTCCCGGCCCCGCCGATCATCGCCGCATTCATGGTCGTGTTGGCCGGACCCGGCGAGAATGCGTTGACCGGATTCAGAGGATCGCCTTGGGCCGCGGGAAAGTTACCGGCGGGGCTCGGCGCGCTGGCGGAGGTGGTAACGGCCGCGACGGTGTGGGTGTGTTGCGGCATTTGGGTAGTCAGGATGGTCACGCTCGGGGTGCCGGAGACTTCACCCAACTGCACTGGCGTGAGGCCGGGTCCCGGACCCTGCTGGACGGGGAAACGCCCCCGCAGGTCGGGCAGCCCGAACGTCGTGACGCCATCGCCGCCAAAGGTGGTGCCGAGGATCGAGAAGAGCGCCGTATTCTGCGCGATGGACATGAGTTGACCCTGGCAGAGAGCGTACCCTCGAGGGGCGAAGTTACCGCCGAACATCGCGATGCTGCCAAGTAGTGGTTCAGAGGAAGCCATTGTTTTTGTCGTCCTTTCTTCTTTCAAGGTCTCAACTACATCGTGGTTGTACTAGTTACAGGAAACGCCGAAACGCAGAGCGTTGCCCGACGATGCCCCTGCTGTTTGGCCGAAAGCGATCAGGCCACCCGAGGCGATTGCGCCAGTCGTCGTAGAATCTGTGCAAGTTGTGGCACCGACAGCAAGATTGCACGACAACACACTAACCCCATTCACCCGGAAGGCTCCCGTTGTACTCGAGGTGACGGCTACGGCCGCGCCGCCGGCTCCAATCGAGTCCACCCGGAGATTGCTTGCGCCCTTGGGACACCCCGCCATGAACAGGACTTGCACATTCCCTTCCGTAGCATTGGGGTTGGCGCCGAGTTCGTATGGCGGCTTAAAGAGCGGGGCAGTCCCAGCCGTCAGGAACGTGAAAAGGTTCGAGGGGCCGGCGGTACCGGCAGGGCCCGTGGGACCAGCCGGACCTTGAGCACCCGAACTACCGGCTAATCCTTGCGGGCCAGTCGGACCGACCGGGCCTGCAGTGCCGGTGTTACCTTGCGGTCCAGTGGGGCCGGCGACGCCGGCGGGACCTGCAGGGCCGGTCGGTCCTGCTACGCCAGCTACACCGGCAGGACCGGTAGCACCAGTCGGGCCAGCGACGCCGGCGGGACCTGCAGGGCCCGTGGCACCTGTTGCACCCGCCACACCGGCGGGACCGGTCGCGCCAGTCGGGCCAGCCACACCGGCGGGACCTGCAGGGCCGGTGGGACCCGTTACGCCAGCTACACCAGCCGGACCGGTCGCACCAGTCGGGCCAGCGACGCCAGCGGGACCTGCGGGCCCGGTGGCACCTGCTGCACCAGCGACGCCGGCAGGGCCGGTCGGACCGGTGGGGCCAGGCGAGCCTGCAACTCCAGCAGGACCGGCGGGGCCGGTGGGTCCGGTCGGACCGGCCGGGCCGTTGCCGACAATGACGACATCGAGGAATGCGGGGTGGCTGGTGGTCTGATTCTCCTTGCTATCCAGTACCACTGCGGTGCCGGGCGCTGCCACCGAAGGGGAGAGCTGCACGCCAAAGTTCGGGCTGACTCCGGTAACCCAATCCTTGACTAACTGAGTGACATCTACCGTGACAAACTGCCGGAGAGTGGAAGTGGGAACCGTCGCGAACGGAGGCAGATAATTGGGGCGGTTGATGTTATTGACACCCGTCTCCGTCCAAGCACCGGTTACTTGCGAGACATCGAGAGAACCCGGCGTAAGCACGGAGTTCACATAGAAGGTCATGGTGGCCTTGCTGATCTCGGCGGCACTAAGTCCGGGGGGAAGCTGGGAAAGATCGAAATTCAGCAAGCCGGTATTTCCGCCCCCGATGTTAATTGCCGTCGCGGTGCCGAAGTTGGCGGCGGGCGACGTGCTGCTTACATAAGTATCCGCGTTGGTGTTGGCACCGGCAGCCCAGACCCCTGACGGGGCGAGCAGCGATACTGACAGACACAATGCGATTGTCAGTTCCTTGGTTCGTGTCACGTTCTTCCTCCGTAATGCGACTATGTAAGGCTATGGTTAGAATTTGTTGAGGCGAGCCTTCGGGCTCGAAGTCCCAGCGCGAGCAGGGCCGTAAAGCCCAACAGCATGGAACCCGGCTCCGGTACACTGCCCACTGGCGATGCGGAATCGACGCCGACGATATCGACGGCGAAGTTGCCATTTCCCGGAAGCCCAAACGACCCGTGAAAGCCCTTGTTGAAAGTCGGGTCCGGCACGATATCGACGTAAAAGAAGCCGTCGCTCAGGTCGCCGTTGGGAAGATTGGCATTTTGGGTCAAAGCGAGAATGTAATTTCCGGTGGCCAGAGAGATTTGCCCAAATACGTCCTGGCAGAAGTTGGAGCGGGCGGGATCGGGCGTTCGCGGTGAACAAGTGGGGTCCGGACCGGGAAGGAGTGTACCACCGATTGCCGTTCCGAGAGCGTTATACACCTGTAACACAGACTCAAATCCGCCGGCGAGAATGGTGTCGCCGTTGGCGTTCGTTCCTCCGCCATACCCAAAAGTCTGAAGAGTCACGGTCCCAG
>JAOAPT010000602.1 GCA_025463045.1 Candidatus Solibacter sp. | reverse complement strand
GGGATGAGCGATGGATACATTCTGTTCAATACCGCTGCGCTGTCGGCCACTAGCGCGACGAGCTGGGCAAATACCAGGCCGCGAGCGGTAGGCGTCACGTCGGTTGCCTTCGATCCCAACAACTCCAGCGTAGCTTGGGCAACGTTTGCGACGTTCAGTGGACAGAGCGTCTACAAGAGCATTGACAGCGGCGCAACGTGGACTGTGATGCCGGGAAGCGGATCGCAAGTGCTGCCGCTGGCGCCGGCCTTATGCGTGGTGGTCGACCCGGCGGATTCCAACCGGGTCTACGTCGCCACCGATATCGGCGTATTTACGTCGATCGACGGCGGCTTGAACTGGTACAAGGAAATCACCAACTTCGCCAACGTATCAACGGACTGGCTGGCGATCACAACAGTTGGCGGGCGCAAGCTTACGGCCTTCACGCATGGCCGCGGAGCGTGGCAGACCACGATCGTTCCATAAGCCGGCGCACCGCCGGTTCCCTGTTCACTTCTGACCCTCGACGGCCGGCAAAATTGCCGGCCGTTTTTCTTTGCAGCGCGCTACTTCGACGCAACCATCTGCAGCAGCCACAGGCCGCCCAGCAAGCCACCGCAAAGCAGAATCACTTTCACGGTAGCCGCGGCGTGTTCGCGAAGCCTGGATCGTGAGGGTATCATGCCGTCCTCCCGCCCACGAATTCGCGACTCTCCACCGCACGCCGCGCGCGTCCCCGATACAGCACGGGGCACTGGCCCTCCGATGCGACCAGCGTTTCCCGCGATCCTCCGGCAACCAGCAATCCCGCGCCGTGCAATCGCAGCGCGCGGCTGAGCACCGACGTCGGATGTCCCGCCTCCACGTGCACACTCGCACCGGGCGCGACACGATCGCGCAGTTCCTCAACGCGGCGGCGCACGCCGGCAACTTCGCCGTCGCGCGACGCCGGATCCCAGAGCGCTGGCCCTGTGGAGACGGTCACCGTGACGGGAGCGATCAGGATCAAGGGAGACGCGCATTGAGCCGCCACTGACGTCGCCTCGCGAACCAGGTTCGTTTCGTTGCCGTCCCACTCGATCGCGCAGCAGACTGGATGCGCGCGCGCCTGATTCAGCGGCGGGTTGATCGGCCATTCCAGCAGCACCGGGCACGGCGCTTCGGCCAGCACCTCGGCGGCCACCGAGCCCAGCGGATCGCGCATTTGAGTGTCGCCGCCGGCGGTCATCAGCACCAGATCGTACCGGTCGGTGCGGAGCACGTTCAGAATGCAGTCCGCCGGTCTGCCCCATTCGATGCGACGCGCGGTGTGCGCGCCGCGGAAGCGGCGATTGGCGAGGATCTCGAGTTCCGTCATCAGGCGGAGCGTGTGGCCGGACCGTCCCGTCCACGGTTGGGAATCCACGACATGGAGCAAAGTAATTTCAACATCACTGGTATCGACGATCTGACGCACGGTGGGCGCGGTCATCTGGCGGCCCGGCATCAAATCGATCGGAATCAGGACGCGGCGATAGTTGGACATATATCTCCTCGTTTCCTATTGGTCTGTAGTTGGATGTGAAAAGCGGAACTACAGGGAACGAGGAGGCGAGCGTCCGTTGCCCGGACCGGCGGCGGCACCGTGCGGTAACTGCCGGGTGACGGTGTCATCGATAACCGACGCGGCCAGTTGCGGTAGCGCGGCGAACGGCGCCGGCCCGGCAACGGAAACTCGCTGCAGTTTGGCGGCCCGAATAGCGGCCGGCCGCGGCGCTGCAGCGAGAGTGGCGGAATCGCCGAGACGTTGTAGGGTCTCGTGGCGCCCCGTGGAATCGATGGAGACCTGCGCGGTCGAGCCCGCCTGCGCAACTCCGCCCAGCGCCAGAAAACTGGCGAGGAGGATAGCGGCGAAGGTTTGGATGCACCGTCCCATGATCATGTCGGTTGAGATTAAGCTCCCTTAATAATTACCACGGGCGCGCCGAAAGGGCAAGCTACTTCACTTCGAAATCGACCGTTTCGGGAAGGGCATTTCCGCTCGCAAGGTCGGTGATCACGAGTTTGACTTGGTAGGCTCCGATCGGGAGCGGCACCGATCTGGTGATGTTCAATGCCGGTCCTTTCGAGGTGTCATCGAAGGTCCACACCTGTTGGCCGGCTTTCGTGAAAATCGTTCCGTGGATAGCGATGCCGGCGTCGCTGTTAGGGGCGCGATTCACGTGGGCGAGTTGCTGCATGGCCGCAAATTCGCGGAGCGACACAGAGATTACGGCGGTGCTTCCGAGTATTTGCACGGTGGTGTGCGGTTTGACGGACGCGCCCTGAACGTTGAATTGCGAGTCCTTTTCGTTCGGGTCCATCGTCATCCGGAACTCGCCCGCCAGCGTCGGGTCGACGAACTCGATGATCACGTTCGTGCCGACGCCTTCGATGAAGCGGTAGCGCCACTGTTCGAACGGGAATGTCTTGGTCATGCCGCCGCCTTCCGACGCGGGACGCTTGTACTCGCCGCCGCTCGGGTGCGTCTCCTTCTCATCGGGCGGTCCGTAGGTGATGTAGATGCGGCCGCGATCGGTCTTCCATCCGGCGAGTCCCGCGCTGGTGGAGAATTTCTCGTTCGCGTAGGCGATTCGGCGATAGTGCTCGTCTTTGAACTCATTGACCGCAGTGTCGGGCGTTGGATCGCGCCGCAGCCAGAACTGCTCGATGAAGTGCTCGCGCTCCGCATCGGTCGGCAGCGCCTTGAAGGCGGCACGTTCCGCGTCGGTGACGATGTAGGCGACGTCCTGGGTGAGCCATTTGTGATAGGGAGTCTCTGCCGGCTGTGGCTGGGGCTGGGGCGCAGGCTCCGCCTGGGCGACCAGTTTCGGCTTGGGAGCCGGGGCCGGCGCGGGAGCGGCGAGCGGCGCGGGCTGCGGAGCCGGTTTGGTCTGCCATGCCGCGAGCACGGCGACGCAAGTCACCGTCAGGATCGCGGCGGAAAGAATCGGTGTGAGAGCGGAGCGCGGGGTCTCCGGTTGGGCGAGCAGGCGGCGTATGCGTTTCACGAGACTTCCTCCGGTAGCGGCCAGCGCGGGTTCTCGCGCCGCGCCGCGATTGAATTCCAGCGCGGCAAGCGCGCTGGCGTATTGGAATGCGTCACCCTGGGTCGCGACCACCAGATCGTCGCAGCAATTCTCGCGCTCGGCGCGAATTACGGCGGCGATCCACCAGACCACGGGATGGTAAAAGACCAGACCTTCGACGAACACCTGCAGCAAATTCACGAGATAGTCGTAGCGGCGGATGTGCGCGAGTTCGT
>JAOAPT010000588.1 GCA_025463045.1 Candidatus Solibacter sp. | reverse complement strand
CCGTTTGACGTCTTCTTAATGGCCTCCGAAAACCGGGGAATGGGTAACAACACGAATAAAGGCATTCGCGCAGCCGCCGGCGCCTACATACTACAGTTGCAAGACGACTGGGAATGCGGAGGGCCGCCGGATTTCATTGAGGGGGCGCTCGACCTATTCCACGACCGCTCCGATGTCGCCTTCATTCGCCTAAGAGAACCATTCGCCGGACCGCACGAAACCTACACACTTGGTTCGGGACGCGAAGCGCAGATATACACACAGCGCACGGAGTGGCGTTCCACTGCCGGCGAGTATGTCTATTCAGATACTCCTCACATTAAGCGTCGGACGCTTCATGACTCTGTCGGCCGCTATCTTGAAGGTAAACCAATGAACCAGGTCGAGATGGACTTCTGCCGTCGATTCGAGAAACAAAACGCTGCGAAGGCCGCGTTCATTGACGGTTATTCATGCTTCAAGCACACAGGCGTCGCGGCTTCTTTTAATCCCCTTCATACAAGACGCAGGCCGTGGCGAGCGATGGTTCAGCATCTGCCGGGCGGACACCAAGCGCTCGCGGGCCTACGCGAAGCCCGAAACGCATTAATGCGGCGTTTAACGGTCTAGACGGCCGCAGAGTAAAGTCTGGGGCTGCCCATGTCGTAACATTTGAAACGGTGGGGGTCGCTCCTGTTCGCGAGCTAACCACTCAATAATCTTAAGGAAAAGGAAACAGTGATCGAACGCAACTATAGAACGGCCATGTATGAGAACTATGTAACGCTGCAAGCCCCGGAGTGGGGCCGGGACGACGCTGGCGCGGCTCGTGTCTCGTGTGCAGCCGCACTGAGTCGTCTGAAGGGTTGGTTGCCGGCCGACAAGGCCGCCCGATGCCTTGACTTGGGGTGCGGATCGGGTCGCTTCCTGCTTGCGCTGCGAAGCGCCGGCTATTCTGATGTGCACGGTGTGGATTTAGGTCCTCAAGCGGCGGAATTGGCACTCAAGGCAGGATTTCAGATTACGCAGTCAGACATCCGGGAATTCCTCCGCTCGTCGACTGAGCAGTTCGACCTCATCACTGCCTTTGACGTGATCGAACACTTTGGCAAGGACGAGCTACTTGAGCTGTTTCCGCTTATCCGAAAGCGCCTCACGGCCAACGGACGCTTCATCATTCAGACTCCAAACGCATCTTCACCCTGGGCGTCCAGTGTCCGTTACGGCGACCTGACACACGAGCTTATCTTTAGCGCACGTTGCCTTACTTCGGTGTCCAGGCTTGCTGGTTTCGGTGACGTTTATACCCGGGAAGTGGGCCCGTATATCCACGGCATCCCGAGCGCGATTCGGGCGCTTGGCTGGAAGCTGATCTGGAGCACTTATGCAGTATGGAACGTAATTGAAACGGGTACCACTCAAGGCGGCATCTACACACGAAATCTTATGATGCTCTGTGTCAACAAGGAACCGGAGTGCTGATCGCTTATTGCGGGGCCCTTTGGGATGGCAGTACGGCCCGCCTACGCCTGGAGGCCCTGCAGAGGTTGGGCCACACTGTGCTTGGGGTGGGCACGACGCATTCGCTCGGAGGGCTGCGCGCCATCTGGGTACGGGGTGCGCGAAAGGCGGGATGGGCCATCGACACCGCCGGTGTGAATCGTGCGCTGTTGGAACTGGCCACACGGCACCAACTCGATATCGTCTGGATCGACAAGGGATTGACCATTCAGCCAATGACCCTGAGAAAGCTCCGCGAAATGATCCCGGGAGTGCGCTTAGTCCATTACTGCTTGGACGATATGAGTGGAAAGCATAACCAATCCAGAAGATATCTCGTGGGGATTCCGTTTTACGATTTGCACACGACGACGAAGTCCTACAACGTGGCCGAGCTCCAGGTCGTGGGCGCTAAAAGGGTGCTCTTCGTCAACAATGCCTATTCTCCGATTCTGCATCGGCCGGTGGTTATGTCTGGTGAGGAGCGAGCGTGTTTGGGTGGCCCGGTGGGCTTCATTGGCGCCTTCGAAGCGGAGCGCGCGAGTGCGATTTGGTTTCTGGTCACGAACGGCATTCCCGTACGGGTGTGGGGCGCAGGGTGGGGCAAGGGCTGGAAGGAATGGGCGGCGCTGCATCGGCATCCGGGGCTGAAGGTGGAAGAGCGGGCAGTCTTCGGCCTCGACTACGTTAAGGCGATTTGCAGCTTTGATATCAATCTGGCTTTCCTGCGTAAGCTGAATCGCGATCTGCAGACCACTCGCTCCGTAGAGATACCGGCCTGTGGTGGCTTTATGCTCGCCGAGCGAACGGACGAGCATCGTAAGCTCTTCGAAGAGGGCGCCGAAGCCGGGTTTTTCGACAGCCGCGACGAACTATTGGAGAAATGTCGATACTACCTGGCTCACCCGGACGCACGGCGCAAGGTCGCGGCCGCCGGGCATCAGCGCTGCCTCCGCTCGGACTACTCGTACGATGGGCAGGCGGCCCTGGTGTTGGATGCTCTGAGTTCTCAGGCGGATCGTGCAGTACCTCTGGAGCCATCTGACTCCGAAACACGTATACAGCCCGGCCAATTGGCTTCGGAAGTCACGGGAAATTGTGCTCTCAAATAGAATGCCGGCAAGTCTGGTGTCCCCTCGCAGCGAACTGGCAGGAGTTCCGTTTTTCGCCCCCCGCAAAGCGCGGAAGACGGTATCGCATGTGGCGGCTTATGCAATTGTTGCGTTGTTCTGTCTCATGTTTGACCTCTTCCTTCCGGGCAGGGCAGGTCTGGCGCTGTCCTCTGCCTTGTTCCTGATTTGGAGCATCTGGCTGGTGAACGAGGAGCAGAAGGCATCAGTACTGGCGCTGAATCCCATGGTTTGCTACCAGGCCTGGCAGACGGCAACCCTTGGAGTGGCTCCCTTGTACACCGCCTTGAACGGCGCGCCCGGCTCAGACGTGCTCTTTGAAGGAGGACGTTATCTCGCTTTTGGAGTTGTTGCCTACGGGCACGCGCTGATGGTGGCGGGGTCGTGGGCTCTCTATGCCGGGATGAAGCAGTTCCAGCCCGGAGAGGCGAAAGGCCAGACTACGGAAACGTCAAGTCCGGCTGTCGCTGGTCTGTTGATCGCCGCTGCAGTCGGGGTTCTATTTCACTGGGGTAATGAGGTGATCACGCCCTACATCGGGAGTACGATGGTCCAGCTCAACTTGTTACCGCTAGCCGCGCTGTGCATGGTGGCGCTGAACCCGCCGCGCAATCTCCGGCGTTCCGGCAACGCGCAATTCGTCGTTGTTCTGCTGGGGTCGTTAGCCGTTCTGCTTCTCAACTCACGGAGAGATTCCAAGATGGATCTCATCTTGTCGTTCGTGCCGCTCCTGTGGTTGACGTTGATCCGCAAGAACCGCACGACACTTGCGTTTGTCGGATTGGCGCTCGTTGCACTCTACCTTCTCGTTATCGCGCCGTTGGTTATGTTGATAAGAACCACAGGTGTGCGCGACGAGAGCGGTTCCGTCAGCACGCTGAGTCGTGGCTCTACCCAAGGGGCCGCGGATACCTTGAGGGCCAATTATTCGTCCGATCCGATAGCATACTTGCAAGATCAGGTAGATGCGACCATGAGCAGATTGTGCGACCCTAGCGCGGCGGGGATGGTGGTCACGCTCGTACAAAATGGCGGTTTCCTGTGGGGACAGGGGCTCGGCTATGTTCCGTCGTCCTTCATGCCCCGGATCCTGTGGCCTTCGAAGCCGTTTTCCGATAGAGGCCACTACTTCACGGCCAGTATTGGGGGAGCGTCGGATGCCAGCCTGGCGACAACATCTACCGGGCAGACTGCGGCAGGAGAACTCTACTGGAACTTCGGCTGGTTCGGAGTATTTGTTGGAATGTACCTCCTCGGCGCGGCGATATCCGGCTTCTGGTGGGGCGCCGCCGGAGCAGATCCACGGCGCGGTCTCCTGGAAATGGCAGCGTACAGTGGAGCGATGCTGTCGTTCGTTACGGGCACCGGCGCCACGGCCGGCACAGCGTTTGTGGGGGCCGTCGCCGCCGGCATCTTCTGGCGCGCCGCGATCTTCGTGCGCGACAGAGTACTGTCGGACAGAGTTCGCAACGCGAGAGGTGCGAGTCGCAGTTTGCAGGTGAGACATACGCGCCGCACCACCGGACCCGCCGGCGGAAGGGCGCACAACCCTTGCGAGACCCTGGCCACCGGATAGCGGGTTGTACAGCGTCAAGGGCTAAGTCGATCGAGCAGACTCAAGCGGAACGGCCTGTCTCACTTCGCGATAAGACAGGTTTTACACCGAGAGAGGAATTAAGTGATGGCAGCGTATGGCATATCGAGTGGCAGGAGAGTCGTGCATTTTCAGAGACGTCCCAACGGCGGAAGCCCCAGTATGGAGCGGGTGTTTGCCACGGTTCGGGATGCACTAACTGGCGCTGGGATCGAAGTGAATGTCTGCCCATTTGAAAGCCGTGGCCTATTTAAGCGGCTGTGTAACAGCGTGGATGCTGCCCTGAGCCAGGGAAATGTCAACCATATCACTGGCGACGTACATTATTTGGCTCTAGCGCTTCGAAAGAGCCGCAACGTAATCACGGTTCACGACTGCGGGACCATGTTACGCCTTCGCGGAATCCGGCGCCTGGTCTTCCGGTGGATGTGGTTGGAACTGCCAATCAGGAGATGCTCGATAGTGACTGTGATTTCGGAGCAGACCAAACAGGAGCTTTTGCGGTACACCTCTTGTCCGGAGCACAAAATCAGGGTGGTGCCGGATCCCGTAGGCGACGAGTTTCGACCTTCGCCGGCGGCCTTTCAAGCGGATCGGCCGAGGATTCTTCATGTGGGATCGGCCGTCAATAAGAATCTGGACCGCCTTACGGCGGCGTTGTCTGGCATACCGTGCAAACTGGACATCCTCGGCCGGGTCTCTGCCGATGCGAAGAAGAGACTGGACCATTTGGGAATAGAGTACGAATGCGCTTCGGGCCTATCCTCCGCGGAAGTGGTCGCGAAATACCGGAAGGCGGACCTTTTGGCCTTTTGTTCCACATATGAGGGTTTCGGCATGCCGATCATAGAGGCGCAGGCGGTGGGGCGACCGGTCGTGACGAGCAATATCGAACCGATGTCTGGAGTCGCCGGTGGCGCAGCCTGCCTGGTGGACCCTTTTGATGTTGACTCGATACGGACGGGGATTCTCCGCGTGATCGGCGATCCGGCCTATCGTGATGAGTTAGTGCTAAGAGGTTTTGAGAACGTCAAGAGGTTTTCTCCTGAGGGGGTCGGGCGGCTTTATCTGGAGGTTTACCAGGAACTAGCGTTGTCCCAATCCAGCCATGCACCGCAAGTTGTTGGGGCAAACGATCCGGCTTGAGCAGGCGGCTATGAGAAAACTGGTCAATAGCTCGACAGCGCGACAGCGCCGAACCCCGCGCGGCAACGCGTCCGCCAACGGAGGCTGCTTTCCGAGTAGCGCTGCAATCCCCGATAGGCCTGTCATCTTAGTGCTTGTCGAATCCTATTTGCCCGGATACAAAGGGGGCGGCCCCGTACGCAGCATCTCAAACGCAGTCGAAGCGCTCGGGGATGAGCTGGATTTTCGTATTGTCACCAATAATTGCGATGTCGGCGAGCCTGCACCCTATCCGGAAGTCAAGCCCTACGAGTGGACGCAAGTCGGTAAGGCGAGCGTCATGTACATTCCCAAAGGGCTGCGATCGGTTTGGATGCTCATCGGGGTTCTTCGTTCCACGCCCGCCGATCTTATTTATCTGAATAGCTTTTTTGCCAGGAAGTACTCCATGCTCCCGTCCCTTCTTCGACGACTGCGGCTGCTTCATTCGGATGCCATCATTCTGGCGCCACGGGGCGAGTTTTCGGCTGGGGCGATGCAACTGAAAGCGTGGAGGAAAAGGGCCTACGTGGCAACTTCCCGGGCGTTAAGCCTCTATGATCGGATCGTGTGGCACGCATCCAGCCAATACGAAGAGCAGGATATTAAGCGGACATTCCGCGATACGGAATCCATCGCCATTGCAAAACCGATGTCTGGATCCGAATCGTCGCCAAAACAGCCGCTCAAAATCGTCACGGCCCTGGATATGCCGGGGGGTGTAACTTGCCAAAGTCCAATAGCCCCGCCCCGCCGCAGTAAACCAGCAGGATCGATACGCCTGGTCTTCTTGTCTCGCCTTTGCCGCATGAAGAACCTGGATGGAGCTATTTCCTTTTTGAACAATCTCTTAGGTAAAGTTCATCTCACTATCTATGGCCCAGCCGAAGACGTTGCCTATTGGAAGACATGTCAGACGATGATTTCGCGCCTCCCTCGGAACGTCACAGTGGAGTATGTGGGTGCGGTGCACCACGACTCTGTCCGGGCTGTCATGGAGCAGAATGACCTACTTCTGTTTCCGACTCTCGGAGAGAACTATGGTCACGTCATCCTGGAAGCGCTTCTCGCGGGCTGCCCCGTCGTGATCAGCGACCAAACGCCCTGGAGGAATCTGGAGGCAATCGGGGTCGGGTGGGATCTGCCCCTTCGTGATTCCATAAAGTTTCAAGACGCTCTTCAGGCCTGTATCGACATGGAGCCGAAGGCGTTCGCCGAGTTTTCGCTACGCGCTAAGAATTTCGGCATCGAGAAACGTACCGATTCGAAGCTTCTGGAACAGAATAGGGCCTTGTTTCTCGACTTGCTGCCGGATTACCACATGGAAACCACGCTGAACGTGTAAAAACACGTCTTGCCGCAATCCGCATGTTCGCCCTCTAACCGCGTTGAGCCGCCCTTTGACAACGCCCGTCCGCGCCGGCAGCGCCATCGGGGAAATCGTCCGATATTTCGCGGGCCCAAGTCTGTAAGTACCAATCGCCTGTTCATGAGCACCCTCAACACCACCGCATTCTTCATCAAGCAGCGCGCGCTCCGGCCCCGAGCCTATTCCCGGTATCGCCAGTTGCTCGAGAACGAACGGCTTTCCGGCGCAGAGTTGCGGGCGCTCAATTGGCGTAAGCGCGCGCGGTTGCTAGAGTACGCCTACACGAATGTCCCCTTCTACCGCAGACGTCTCGATGCGATGCACATTCATCCGCGTGACATCCGCACTCCCGAAGATTGGATCCAGCTTCCACTGCTCCACAAGACCGATCTCGTACAATCACACAGCGAACTCCTTGCAACTGGTGTTAACCCCGGCCGGTTGGCCCTGTCCACGACCGGCGGATCGACCGGAAAGCCGGTCAAGGTATATCACGATCGGCAATTCCCGCATGAAACACTGGGCTGGAGGATGTTTCGCTGGTGGAACATCCAACCAGGCATCGACTCCGCAATTGTTCTGCGATTGCCCGGACGCAGTCCCCTCATGGACCTTACGAATCGCGTCATGTGGTGGCCGACCAGGCGGATTTTCCTGGACGCATCTTCAATGACGCCCGAGCGGATTGACCAGTTTCTCGCCAGCGTCAATAAGTGCCGGCCGGCGCTCGTCCAGGGTTATGTGGGCGCGGTCCACGCCCTTGCCGAGCGTATCCTCGGCGCGGGTCTGCGAATCCACGCCCCCGAAGCGGTCACTGTCACCGCCGCCCCCCTCTCCTCGGTTCAGCGCGCGCTGATCGAACGCGCGTTCCACGCTCCGGTGTACGACCAGTACGGGTGCGGCGAAGTATTCTGGCTCGGCGCAGAGTGCGATCGTCGCGCCGGGCTCCACGTCTTCGCCGACTCGCGCCACCTGGAAATCGTCGATGAATCCGGCCGTCCCTGCGAACCGGGAATGCCTGGCAAGGTCATTGTCACAGATCTGGAGAACTATGTATTTCCGCTCATCCGCTATGAAGTCGGGGACCGCAGTAGCTTTGAGGGTGAGCCGTGTCCGTGCGGCAGGCCCTTTCCCTTGATTCAGCCGGTGAGGGGCCGGATCTCCGATGTCCTGCATTTCCCGGATGGACGGATCATCAGTGGCGAGTACCTAACTACTCTGTTTGATTCGTTTCCCGATGCCGTTACAGCTTTCCAGGTGCACCAGGGGTCGGATGCCTCAATCGCGGTGCGGGCCGTTCCCAATAGGTCGTTTGCTGGTTTGGACGCAACACTCGAGTCCGTTCGCAGGACTCTCCAGGCAAAGGCCGGCCATTCGGTACCGGTTCGCATTTCTCTGGTTCCCCACATATCCTCCGACCGCGGCAAGACGCGATACGTAATTAGCGACTATCATCAACATGTCTCCTAAAATAGCCATCCTCGGCGCCGCCGGGATGCTGGGCCATAAAATGTTCCAGCGCCTGCGCGCCGCCTTCCCTGGTGTGGTCGCGTCCATGCGTAAGCCAGCCGCGTCTCCACCCTTTGATCGCATTGAACTCCTCCAGGGATACGACGTACGCAGCGGCATGGATGCCACGGATTTCGAGGCTCTTAGCAGTTGGCTATCCGAAATCCGCCCCGATTACATCGTCAACTGCATCGGCGTGATTAAACAGCGGCCCATCGCCCAGGAAGCGATCCCTACCATTACCATCAACGCGCTGCTTCCCCATCGCCTCGCGGCGCTGGCCGCCGGCTGGAACGGCCGACTGATCCACTTCTCGACCGACTGCGTGTTCTCCGGAACTCGCGGCGCCTACACCGAAGAAGACGAATCCGATGCTCACGATCTATACGGCCGGTCGAAATTCCTGGGTGAAGCCGCTGGCGGCAATGCGCTGACCCTCCGGACTTCGATCATCGGTAGGGAGATTATCGGGCATCGCTCGCTCTTGGATTGGTTCCTCTCGCAGAAAGGTCATAGCGTTCGAGGCTTCCGGCGCGTGATTTATTCTGGCGTAACCACCAACCACCTGGCGGACCTGGTCGCGGACATTATACGCAACCACTCAGGTCTCTCGGGCTTATACCAGGCCGCAAGCTCTCCGATTTCGAAGTACGATCTCCTCTGCCTTCTCCGGGACGCCTACTCGCTGGATGTGGAAATCACACCGGAAGACACCGAACAGTCCGATCGCAGCATGATCGGCCAAAAGCTGCACCGCGCAATCGGCTATACCGCCCCATCGTGGCGTGAGCTTCTGAATCAATTGGCAACCGACCGCACTCCTTACGAAAGTTGGATATCTCAATGAAACAATTACACGGCAAACGCGTACTCATCACCGGTGGTACCGGTTCTCTCGGTAAGACGTTGGTAAAACGGCTGCTCACCGGAGAAATGGGGATGCCTTCCAAAATCGTCGTCTTCTCGCGCGATGAAGCGAAGCAGTTCTTCATGCGCCTCGAGTTCCAAAAACTCAGGGCGGCTACCGACGACCTCATTTATCGGGACAGTGAACAGGTGCTGGACTTCCGCATCGGCGATGTGCGCGATTACGGCAGCATCGCGTCGGTGCTGCGCAGCACCGACGTCGTCATCAATGCCGCCGCCATGAAACAGGTGCCTACCTGCGAGTATTTTCCATACGAGGCCGTTCGAACCAACATAAACGGCGCGGAAAACATTGTGCGCGCAATTCAGGAACACACGTTTCCCATTGAGACTGTAGTCGGAGTATCTACGGACAAGGCCTGCAAGCCGGTCAACGCGATGGGTATGACGAAAGCCCTCCAGGAGCGAATCTTCATCCAGGCCAATATGCGGTGTCCCGGCACGCGCTTCGTCTGCGTCCGCTACGGTAACGTGCTGGCGTCGCGTGGTTCGGTGGTTCCGTTCTTCCATGATCAGATCCGCCAGGGCGGACCGGTTACGATTACCACCTCGGACATGACCCGCTTCCTTCTGAGCCTGAACGCTGCCGTCGATACTATCTTCGCTGCGATCCGGACAGGCTTCCCCGGCGATATCTATGTGCCCCGCGTGCCTTCTGCACGGATCATCGACGTGGCTACCGCTCTCATCGGAAACCGGTCGATTGAAATGGTGGTGACGGGAATCCGGCCCGGTGAGAAGATTCACGAGTCGTTGGTCAGCGAGGATGAGGCGGTTCGGACCGTGGACCGTGGACCGTGGTATGCGATCCAGCCGATGCTGACCGAACTGGCCAGCAACGTTGAGCGAAAGAATACTCTCACTAAGGAATACAGCTCGGAGGACGACGTGATGACTCCGGAGGAAACCGCCCAGATGCTGAAGGCGAACGATCTGTTGCTGCCGGAGGGCGAGTTTTACAACGCCGCAGTCCCGGTGGGGGCGCAGGAGCAGGAAATCCTCCGCTAACGTTGGGTGGAAGTTAAGCTGCCCGCGCCACATATCACCCCCCCCAGGCTTCGGCAACAACGAAGCATGGATCTGGAAAACGCGAAGGGAAACATCGCTCCATGAGAATCATGACAATCCTGGGCACCCGCCCGGAAATCATTCGACTAAGTAAAGTGATCGCTCTGCTCGATTCGCAAGGCGACCATGTTCTGGTTCACACCGGCCAGAACTATGACCAGCGCCTGAGCCAGGTGTTTTTTGATGACTTGAAGGTGCGCAGCCCTGACGTTTACATGGGCGTGCGGGCCTGTACCTTCGGAGGGCAGGTCGGGCAGATTCTGGAGCGAAGCGAGGAATTGTTTCTGAAGTACCGTCCGGAGCGGCTTCTCATCCTCGGTGACACCAATAGCGGGTTAGCCGCCATCGTAGCTCGCCGCCTTGGGATCCCCGTGTACCACATGGAGGCGGGAAATCGTTGCTTCGATGACCGTGTGCCGGAAGAGGTAAACCGGCGAATGATCGATCATGCCAGCACGGTTCTCCTCCCCTATACGCAACGAAGTCGTGAGAATCTCCTGGCGGAAGGCATCCCCGGGCGTCGCGTCTACGTCACCGGCAATCCGATCAAAGAAGTGATTGATGGCTTTGCGGAAAAGATTGAAGCCAGTCGCGTGCTGGAGGATCTCGGAGTCTGCGCCGGCCGATTTTTGCTGGTCACGCTTCACCGCAGCGAGAATGTCGATCGCGAAGACCGTTTACGCAGCGTGATGCAGGCCCTGGCGGCGTTAAAGAAGGAGTACAACTACCCGGTTGTGTGTTCCCTTCATCCCCGGACCCGTTCCCGTGCGGATGCATTCGGTTTGGACTTGGACCGGAACGGCATCCATTTCGTACCTCCGCTTGGATTCTTCGATTTCGTGAAACTCGAACGGAATGCCGCCTGCATTTTGTCCGACAGCGGCACGGTCCAGGAGGAAGCGTGCATTTTCGGCGTGCCCAACGTCACCTTGCGCGATGTCACGGAGCGTCCCGAGACCGTCGAGTGCGGCGCAAACTTCCTGTCCGGCGTGGAACCCCGGATGGTCGCGCGGGCCGTCCGGTTCGTGATGGGCAGGGTCGGCGCATGGCAGACGCCGCCCGAGTACCTGGTGCCGCATGTCGCCGAGACTATTTGCCGCATCGTCCTTGGGTTTCGCATGCCCGATTCTGCCTCCGAAGCGGAGTGGAGCCAGGAGTCCGCGCGAGAGTCCGCTCTGGCATCGACTTCCGCTGGCAACCGCTGACAATGAAACTCGTTCTCATCACGGACCGCTATGCACCGGAAGCCCGCGCCGCGGCATATCTGTTCTGCGAACTGGCGGAGGGGTTGGCTCGGCGCGGACACGACGTTACGGTGCTCACGCGGTATCCCACGAGATTTGTGCCGGCCGAGGGCCAGCGCCGGCTGCCTGCGACCGAGACCCTGAACGGGGTTAAGGTCGTGAGAGTCGCCAGTCTGTTCAGCAGTTCATGGCCGGTGCTCCGGGGATTGGATCAAGTGGCTGTCAGTATCCGGATCGCCATACACTTGCTTCTGTCGCCCGGGCCGGCCGCCGTACTCGTGTCTTCGCCGCCTCTACCGTTGACGTTGGCGGCAATTATCAAGAAGAAGTTGCACGGAACGCCGTATGTCATCCACCTTCACGACCTCTATCCCCAAACCGCAATTGACCTGGGCATCCTGAGAAATCGGTGGATGATTGGCCTCATGCGTTGGGTCGAGCGCGTCGCATACCGGAACTCGGGGAAAATTATAGCCGCTGCCCCTGCAACGTTGGAAATCTTGAAGGCCTACCCTGGCTTGGCCGAAGGGCACGTAACCTTCGTTGACAACTACGTGAACCTGAGTCACTGTAGCGGAGCGGATCGCGGCGCGGCCTTCAGGGAACGCCTCCGGGTTCGCAATGAATTTGTAATTCTCTATGCGGGTTTGATGGGTCACGCGCAGGATATGAAAGTTATCCTCGAATGTGCGCGCCTGTGTGCCCATCGGCCGGACTGGCGATTTGTACTCGCAGGCGACGGTGCGCGGTCCGAAGAGGTTCGTCTTGCGGCTGGCGAATTGTCCAACGTACAATTCTTGGGCTGCCTGCCTACTGAGGAGTACTTCGCGGCATTACAAGCCTGCGACGTGGCCCTCGTCACACTGGATCCCGCGTTGACGGTTCCTGCCGTTCCCGGCAAGGTTCCAACCATTATGGCCTCGGGAAAGCCCTTCGTCGCGGCCGTTCCCGAGGGCAACGACACCCGGCAGGTTGCCGCCCGGTCCGAAGGTGGCTTAATAGTAAAGGCCGGCAGCCCGGCCGAACTTGCGGAGGCTCTGGCTGTACTCTACGAAGACCCCGGCCTGCGGAAAAGAATGGGAGCGAAGGGCAAGGTTTTCGCCGAGGAGCACTGCTCCCTAGATGGGGCGCTGGTGAAGTTCGAGCGGGCGCTGGAGCTTGTTTCTCGAAATACCCTTCCCAGCCGGCAAGTTCCAATTCCGGAGACGGAGTTGTAATGCGCTTGCCAATCATCCCCTCACTCGGTGCTGGTTCGCATCCTCGGCGTTCTGCTCTTCTTGGTTCCTTGCCCTGTTCAGAGCGGTTGTGGTTTGCCGCATTGGAGTTTGGCTGGCGTGCCCGCACCTCGTTCGATGACGGCCTGCGGAACACCGTCGAGTATTATGTGTCGTCGCGCCGCTCCTTGGCGCTCGTATAGATCTGTTCGTCAAACTCAAACTTCCCCCACTTAACTGCACAGCCCATGTACTCGATTACCGTATTAGCTCTTTTTTCTTTCGTGCTTTCGCTGGTGCTGACCCCGCTGTACCGCAATGTCGCCGTGCGGCGCGGCCTGTTGGACAAGCCTGACGCCGATCGGAAATTCCACAAAAGCCCCGTGCCGCGGGTCGGAGGCGTGCCGATCATGATCGCCTACACCGTTGCGGCGGGGTTGCTGGCCCTGAGCCCGCTCGCTGGCGGGTTAGCAATCGCGGGCGCACTTCCGTTTGCACTCCGTCTGATGCCGGGACTCCTGGTCGTCTTCGCCACTGGTCTGACCGATGACATCTTCGGCCTCAAACCCTGGCAAAAGCTCTTGGGTGAAGTGGCGGCCGCCGGGTGTGTCTGCTGGGCGGGCTTCCACATTGGCAGCTTCGCCGGCTACAACCTGAACGATTGGATCGCCGTCCCCCTGACCATCGTGTGGCTGGTGGTCTGCGCAAACGCGGTGAACCTCATTGACGGTCTCGATGGCCTGGCGACCGGTATCGGCCTCTTCGCTACGCTGACCATGCTAATCGCAGCCTTGGGGCAAGGCAATTATGCCCTCGCGCTCGCCACCGCCCCCCTCGCCGGTGCCCTCTGCGGATTCCTGCGCTACAACCTAAACCCGGCCTCGATCTTCCTCGGTGATTCCGGCAGTCTCAGTATCGGCTTCCTCCTCGGGTGCTTCGGCATCATCTGGTCCCAAAAATCCGCTACGCTCCTCGGCATGACCGCTCCGCTCATTGCGCTGGCCGTTCCCCTTCTGGATACCGCGCTCGCCATCGCGCGACGCTTTCTCCAGGGACAACCCGTTTTTGGCGGGGACCGCGGACACATTCATCATCGCCTCTTGGCGCGTGGTTTCACCCCTCGCCGCGTCGCCTACGTCCTCTATGTCTGCGCCGGCGTTTTCGCAGGTATCTCACTGACCCTCAGTTCCAGCGGCCGCTTCGGAGGCATTGCCCTGGTCGCATTCTGCGCCATCGTCTGGCTCGCCATCCGCTACCTCGGCTATGAGGAATTCAACACGGCCCATCGCCTGATCTTCGGCGGCCTCTTCCGCCGCGTTTTGGCCGGCAACCTCTCCATCAGCCGGATGGAAGCTGCCATCCAGGTCTCTAATACTCCCGAGGAATGTTGGAGCGCTCTGGTGGAGGCCGGCCGCAGTTTTGGATTTAGCCAGGTGTCGCTCCACTTCAATGACCTCCACATCAGCGCCCGGCTTGCCGAGGTTGATTCCACGGACTGCTGGGATCTGCACATCCCGTTGAACCATTCGGGCCATGTGGATCTCCGCATCCCCCTGAATTGCACGCCGCCCCCCGCGACCATCGGTCGGCTGGTGAGCTCGGTGGGAACGATCCTCGTCAACAAACTGGCCTCCTTTGCGCTTCATCGCTCGGCCACTTCGCCAGACTTAGCGCTCCATCAGAAGCTCAAGTCACTTGTCGGTATCTCTGCCGCCACCACCGTTCTTTGACTTTTCGAACATCATACAGACTCTCGATATGCAAGCCACTTTATCCACCGAACTAGAAATCCTCACTGATAAGATCCGCTCCCGCACCGCTAAGGTCGGAGTCATAGGCCTAGGCTACGTCGGTCTGCCTCTCGCCATGGAGTTCGCAACTGCCGGATTCCCGGTCACGGGGATCGACGTCGATCCCTCCAAGGTCGAGAAACTGAAAGCCGGCCGCTCCTACATCCAGGACGTCCCGAGCGGCACCCTGCACCCGTTTGTCAATTCCGGCAAATTCCGCGCCACGATGGATTTTTCCGTCATCGCCCACCTGGATACTGTCAATATCGCCGTCCCGACGCCCTTGCGCAAGACAAAGGACCCGGACATGAGCTACATCATGGCGGCTGCCGGAGAAATCGCAAAATACGCCCACCCGGGCCTCTTGGTGATCCTCGAATCCACCACCTATCCCGGCACCACGGAAGAAGTGCTGCTCCCAATTCTCCAAAAGAGTGGGATGAAAGTCGGCGTGGACTTCTTCCTCTGCTTCTCGCCGGAGCGGGTCGATCCGGGCAATCCTCAGTACCAGACCAGGAACATCCCCAAGGTGGTCGGCGGCATCACGCCCGCATGTACCGAAATCGGCACGCTGTTCTACGCCCAGGCGCTCGAACAGGTCGTATCCGTGAGCAACACCAGCGTCGCCGAGATGGTGAAACTCCTTGAGAACACCTTCCGTATGATCAACATCGGCCTCGCCAACGAAATGGCCATGATGTGCGACCGCATGGGCATTAACGTCTGGGAAGTCATCGACGCCGCCGCCACCAAGCCCTTCGGCTTCATGCCGTTCTACCCGGGGCCGGGTCTTGGCGGACACTGCATTCCCATCGATCCGTTCTATCTCTCGTGGAAGACGAAGCAGGCCGGTATTGAAGCGCGATTTATTGAACTGGCCGGCTACATCAACGGCCAGATGCCGCTCTTCGTCGTGGACAAAGTGCAGACCGCGCTAAACAAACATGTCAAACCCCTCATGGGTTCGCACGTTCATATCCTCGGCGTGTCCTACAAGCGGGACATCGATGATGTCCGCGAGTCGCCGGCTCTCGACATCATGCATCTGTTGGAAAAGCGCGGCGCGAAGGTAACTTACTCAGATCCGCACGTCCCTTCCGTGAAGTTCGATGGACACAGGTGTGCAGCCGAGGACTTCGCAAGCAGCGTGGAGCGGGCCGATTGTGTCGTGATTGTGACCGATCATAAGGCTTTCGATTACCACCTGCTCGTGGCACGCGCAAAGCTCATTGTAGACACCAGGAATGCGCTGAAGGGGTTTGCGTCTGAGAAGATCGTAAGGCTCTGATGCCATTCAACGGGCCACCAAATTGCAGAATCGGACAGCTCTCATATCACGCGCCTTGGACATTCAGGAGTCGCTCAAGATTCTCCAGTTCCGCTTCGGCAGGAGGGTCGGCTTCCTGCCCGTCGTCGCCCGTCGCGGCGTTCGATACTACCACGTGGACGGGGAACTGCGCCCGGAGTCCGAGATCGTGAGTTGGACCGGGGCGTCGCAACCGGAATCGGCAGGCGTTGAATGATTGAGCGCGTGCTTCTATTGCTACACAATCCCGCATCCCGATTCGTACGGAGGCATTGGTAATATCCCATGTGTGGAATCGTTGGCTACATCGGAACGCAACCCGCGGTCCCAATTATCTTAGAGGGCCTGAAGCGGCTGGAATATAGGGGCTACGACTCGGCCGGTCTGGCGGTTTGTTGCGGGGATAACCAGCTACAGGTCCGCCGCGCGCAGGGCAAGCTGCGGAATCTCGAGAAGGCCATCCAGCTGAACCCGGCGGAAGGTTTCTACGGCATCGGTCATACACGATGGGCCACCCACGGGCGGCCGACCGAAGAAAACGCACACCCGCACCGCGATTGCAAGGGCGACATAGTTGTGGTGCACAACGGCATCGTCGAGAACTATCTGTCCCTCAAACAACAGTTGCAGGCCGAAGGTCATGTATTCCAGACGGAAACCGACACTGAGGTGATCGCGCACCTGGTTGAGAAACACTTTCAAGGCAATTTGGAAGAGGCCGTGCGCGCGACGGTGAAGGAACTGACCGGCGTGTTCGCGATGGCGGTCATTTCACGCTCGGACCAGTCTAAGATCGTCGCCGCGCGCTCCGGGCCGCCGGTCGTGATCGGTCTCGGCGACCAGGAGTTCTTCGTTGCCTCCGACGTTACCGCGATCCTTGCGCATACGCAGGATATGCTCTTCCTGGATGACGGCGAGATGGCCATTCTCACGCCCACCGGCGCGCAGTTATGTGATTTCGACGGCCGGCAGGTGTCGCGCCAGGTATCGCGCATCCTCTGGAATCCGATTGAAGTCGAAAAGGGCGGCTATCAGCATTTCATGCTGAAAGAGATTTGCGAGCAGCCGCGTGCCGTCCGCGACACCACGCTCGGGCGGGTAGGGCTGGATACCGGTCGCATCTTCCTGAACGAGATGGATATCGCCCCTGCGGAGTTCTCGCAATTCCGGCAGGTGCGCATCATCGCCTGCGGCACCAGTTGGCACGCGGCTCTGGCCGGGAAGTTTATGATCGAGCGCCTGGCGCGCGTGCCGGTGGAGGTCGATTACAGCAGCGAGTTCCGCTACCGCGACCCAATCGTGAGCGAGCACACGTTGACCGTGGTGATCTCGCAATCCGGCGAGACGGCCGATACCCTCGCAGCACAGCGCGAGGCGAAACAGAAGGGCTCGAAGACTCTGGCCATCTGCAACGTCGCGGGGTCGATGATCACACGCGAGGCGGCAGGCACCATCTACACCCACGCCGGGCCGGAAATCGGCGTGGCCTCAACCAAAGCCTTCACGTGCCAGTTGACCGCGCTGTTCATACTGGCCATGCGTCTGGGGCAGGCCAACCATTCATTGGATGAGAGCACGTCGCGGTGCCTGATGCAGGAGTTGCTGGGGATTCCCGGCAAACTCGAGGAGGTCCTTTCCAACGACGCCGTGTACGAGGCGTTGGCGCGTCGCCTGCATCACTTCAGGAACGCTCTGTTTCTCGGCCGCGGCATCCACTATCCCATCGCCCTCGAAGGCGCGCTGAAGCTTAAGGAGATCTCGTACATCCACGCGGAAGGTTATCCTGCGGGCGAAATGAAACATGGGCCGAACGCGCTGATTGACGAGAACCTGCCGGTGGTAGTCCTGGCCACGCGCGACCCGGCGAGTTCGGAAAGCAGGGTTCTGTACGAGAAGACCCTCTCCAACATCCAGGAGGTGAAGGCGCGCGACGGCCTCGTGATTGCCGTCGTCACGGAGGGCGACGACGACGCCCGGAAAATAGCGGACCACGTCATCGAGATCCCCCGGACCTCGGAGCTGCTGGCCCCGATCTTGGAAATCGTGCCGCTCCAGTTGATGGCGTCATATCGCCGTGCGCCGCGGCTGCGACGTGGATCAGCCGCGCAATCTCGCCAAAAGTGTGACGGTAGAGTAACCGCGCGCGCTCCAGTGTAAGACCGTCTCCCCCATCACGGAAATCGAAGCCGCATGCATCCACTGCAAAACAAACTCGTATCGCGATTATTCTGTCTTGCTCCTGGGACCCCTCGCAACCTGATTCTGGCCTTCTGGGCAGTGCTCATCCTCTGCGTCGCTGTGGGTTCCCTGTCGCCCGGTGGCTCTCCCGTCGTGGCCGCGATCGGTCGCCTGCACGTCAGCGACAAGGTGATGCACTTCTTCGCCTACCTGGCCCTGGCTCTCCTACCGGTGCTTGGCTACCAGGATCGCTGCTCCGGTCTCAAAGCGGGCCTGTCCATGTTCGTTCTCGGCCTTCTCATGGAGTTTGGCCAGCATTTCTCGCCCGGCCGCGCGGTCGAACTCCGGGATGTTCTTGCCAACGGTGCCGGTGTCGGTTGCGGCGCCCTGTTGGGCCGGCCGGTCCGCGACTGCCTCGACGTCTTTTAAGTGAACCCTTCTCGCACACGGTAACCGGGGGTGTTGGTGAGTGGCGTATTGCCAGCGCCGCACCTCGAACGCCGGCCTTCCTGGACCCCAAAACGAACCTGACTGCAATCGCTGTAACCAACTTCTCTTGGACTACATCGCCACCGGCAACCAGCTCGTCGATTTCCGAAGACATTTTCCGCGGGATCTTTACAGCCGGCAGCCCTCCGGTTCGGATGTCCTGCCCGTACTCAAAACTGCGGCGAGGACGGCCGGTAAGCGTGTCGAGACTTATCAGCGCGGGCTCGCCTGCCGCTGTCCCGGGATGCTCCCCGCCGCCGCTCCGGCTCGCCCGCACAATCTAAGCTGCGTCACCGCCTGCGTTAGATCTGAAGCGTCAGCGCGGACAGCATCTTCCGTAAGATCTCTTTGACGATCTCGGCTCCCACGGCGGCTCCAGCCGCCGCGTCTGACCCATTGCCCAGTACCTGGTCGGTAATTGCCATGCACCACTCGCCCTGGCCGCACGCGCCGATACCGGCCAGCCGCGTTGCCAGTACTACTCCCAAGGTCTTGCGGTTAAGAGAGTTGGCGACGTCCGCCAGGCTCGAATCGGGCAAATGCCACTGATTCAAGAGCACGAGCGTAACCGGCGCGGGTCCGGGCGGGAACTCACCGGTATGGATTGGTTGCACTTGGGCCGCCAGGGGCAGCCCGTAAGCCGCGACGAAGGCGGCGATCAGACACGGAGTTTTCAGTTTCACTTCGATTTTCAATCCTTGCTTGATTTTTGTGGCGTCGCGTTCAGACGCCGCCTGCGGATACTCTTGGATAACTCGACGCTCCGTTCCACCCTAACTTATAAGGTAGCTGTAAAACATACGTAATACCGTTAAAAAGTAACTTAGTTAGTTGTCTTTACCCAACCCTTGTAACAGCCTATAATTGAGCCATGAAAATGAGAGTCGGAATACTTTTTCTCGGCGTTGCGGCCGCCATTGTCTCGTTCGCCGCGGCGCCCGTAGCGAGAGTGATCAGCGCCGCTCCCGTCAATGTCGATGGCATACTTGCGCCGGCGCGAAATTTCGTGCCGCTGCAATTAGGCGCCGAGGTGATCACGGAGGGAGCCTCGGCCGTCATTCAGTTCACCGATGGAACCGCGATTACCTTGCAACCGCACTCCAAGTTACGAGTTGAGGGGCAGGCCTCCAATCCGGTTGGACGTGTCCTCCGCGGCTCCGCCATCTACGATGCGGCCCGGACTCCCTCAAGTGCTCCGGTGAATCGCGCAACCCCTCCCAATTCGAAGGTTCCGCCCGGCGTAGCTTCGCCCGCTCCCGCTGCCGGCTGGGGCAACAGTAACCAAACACCGGTAACCGGAGGTTTCCGGTACCGGGGTCAGGCCCTGCCGCAACCAGGCGTAATCGCACCGCGGGCCGCGGCGTTTACCGGTAGTTTTAGTCGGGGCGGCGCTGCGGCCGGAGTTGAGGCCGGCCCGCAGATCCTCACCCCGGACGGAATGACGGTTAATCTTACTGCCGTGGTTAATCCCACTACCGGAGCTACCACTTACGTGGTTTCGACTATCCAACAGACGGTCACCACTTCGAGTGGGAGTTTCGCCGTTGTCACCGTTACTTCCGGACCGTTGATTGGAGCCACTGTGACAGGCATCTCCACGCCTGGGGCTTCCTCGACTTTTACGTTCACCCCGGTCGGCTCGAACACTCCGCTCACGCCGCAGCAAACCGCCACCGCTGTCCAAAACGGAGTCCAGCAGGCGATCAACAACGGGGTGACGAACGGCACTTTGCCCGCCGGCACCCAGCCTCCGACACTTTCGCCCGTGACGAATGGGCAGTTCAGTGCGTCGGGAGGCTAGAAATCGGGCGCCTTTCCAAATGGCAGTGAAATTTGCAGCGAAGGTTGGTGAACGAACATGAATTTGAACCACCGGTGTCTCTTGTTGGTCTGCATCTCGACGGTGAGCCTCACCGTCGGTGTGGGCTATGCCCAGGTTCCAAACATTGCATCCCTCGGAACCGTCAATAGCGCGGATTATTCGAGAAGTTTCGCTCCAGGCGCTCTGATTTCCATATTCGGCGCAAGCCTGTCCTCCTCCACCGGGCAGCCCGCGGCATTCCCGCTTCCGAAATCCCTGGCTGGCGCTTCGGTTCAACTGGCCTCCAGCGGAGAGGCCCTGCCGCTGTGGTTCGTCTCTCCGACCCAGATCAACGCGCAGTTGCCGTACGACGTGCCCCCCGGGCCGGTGCAGATCAGGGTGGCGACCGCCGCCGGCAACAGCAATATCGACACCATTACGGTGGCGGCCCGCGCGCCCAAAATCTTCACCCTCGATCAATCGGGACAGGGGCCTGGGATTGCTACGACCAGCGACTACAGGGTACTCTCGGCGGCGAATCCGGCAGCTCCAGGACAGACGATCGTCCTCTGGATAAATAGCATGGGTGCTACATCGGGAAACCCGGTAGCCGGCCAGCCGGCCCCAGGGTCGGATCCTGGTTCGCTGCCTTCCGTGATTACTGAAACGGTCACGGCTACCGTCTATGGGATGCCCGCCAAGGTCGTATTTGCCGGTCTGAGTCCGGGATCGACGGGGTTGTATCAGGTCAATTTGCAGGTGCCCTTTGCCGTAATTACCGGTCCGGTGTCGGTACGGGTTACAGCGGGAGAGATATCGAGTCAGGCGTACGTAACCCTGCCGTATCGCCAGCTTGGCCTCTACTACTCTCTGCTCGGAGGTAAGGCGGTCCCGGGGGAGACATGGAACGGAGTCTCCGGGGCAACCAGCGCGCTGGCCTACCAGCACTCCGATGTCTCCACATGGGGGACTAACGGCTTGAATGCGTGGACCAATAACACCGGTCTCGGCAGCACCTACGCCGCGGCTTCAGGGCTTGCTACGACTCTCCTGAACGGCAATACCATTGTCTACGACAACAATGGTATCGAGACCAACACCTACGGCACTTTCTATAACAATGCGAATGGCGCGGCAAACTCACAAAAGCCGGGCTTGTCCGATCTGTTCTCGATGTCGAACTATTTCCCACTGGTCTTCGCGGGGCACTTCCACCTGGCGCAATCCGCAACGGTCACCACCATGATCGGGTACTTCGACGTGCTGGGACAGTTGAACCTGCCGTTCGACCCGAACAATCCATCCGTGCAGTACCGGATGAATATCTGGTCCAACTCTACCGGACCTCTCCCCAGGACCACCGGAGGCTTCGTTGGAGATGTCTTCTCCAGCGATACGGCCGCTGGAACTTTCGGCTTTTCCGATACGGGCGTCAAACTGATCTCGAGCAGTGCGGCGGATGCGCCCAAGGCGATCTATCGGTTGACTTACCGGCTTGCCTCGCCCCTGACGCTTCCTGCGGGTGATTACTGGTTCAGCCACGACGCATCGGTCCGCCCGCAACCAGCCCCGAGTCCCACCGGCCAGTCCGTCACGGTGCAGCAGCTTCAGCAATTTATTTCCTCGCAGCGGTGGACTCCGGGAGAGGCCAGTCGAGTTTTCTTGTATGGGGTGGAGCTGAGCATGAAAGATTCGTGGAATCTGCCAATCCCTGTGACTGTCCGGCCCGACCGGCCTATTGAACAGCATTAGACGGATACTGGCAGCGGGGCTCCAAACTGCGAATACGGCGCGAAATTCGGTTGGCTGTGAGTATCCCTGCGATCTTTCTGGCCGGCTATGCCATCGCGGAGACATTGCGCTTCACCCGTGCGGAGCAACTTTCCCGCAGGGACACCGTCGAGGCACTGCATGCCGCACTTGAGATCACGCCTCGTAACGCGGATTACTATGCGCGCATTGCTACGCTGGACTCTTCGCAAGACGACCAACTGCGCACCGCCCTCGCGCTGAATTCGAGGAATCCGTCCTGGTGGATTCTGCTCTCAGTCCGCCAGGAACAGGACGGCGACGTCGCCGGAGCCGAAAAGAGCCTCCTTCAAGCCAATCTGGTCAGCCGTTACTTCACGCCTCGTTGGAGTCTGGCCGCATTTTACTATCGTCAGGGCAACAAGACGGAATTCGTCAAATGGGCGAAATCGGCGTTATCTGCCGGCAGTGGCGAGCCGGAATCCTTGTTCAAGATGGCGCAGAGACTGAACCTGACATCCAGCCAGATACTCGATGATCTGCTGCCCGAAGTTCCCGACCGGGTTGACGCCTATCTGCGTCTCTTGCTCCAGCAAGGCAGAGTCGGACAGCAACATGCCGCCGCCGCGCAACTCGTCCGAATCGGCTCGAAAGAAAATCGAAGTAGCATTTTAGAAACTTGCGAGTCTCTATTTGCCGCGGGCGAAATCGACGAGGCCGTTGACCTGTGGAACACAGCCATCCGGGTCGGCTGGATCAATCTCTTTCCCTTGGATCCGGTGTCTGGAAAATCTCTCGCGAATGGAGCCTTTGCGGGAGAGCCGTTGGAACGTGGGTTTGACTGGAAGAATTCGACCCCTTCCGGTGTTTCCGCGATCCGATCGCTACCGGACCGTAGCCTTTACCTGGAGTTTTCCGGTAGCCAGCCCGAAACCTGCGAACTGATGGGCCTGTTCGTTCCGCTCTTGCCCAGGAGGCAATATCAGCTCAAAGTCCGCTACCGTCTCCGCCACTCCCAATCCGGAAGCGGCCTGCAGTGGTCCGTTCTACCTATGCCCTCCGGTAAGCCTGTGATGGTGGGCCTGATGAATCTGGCTGCTGAGGAATTCGTTGAACAAATGTTCCCCTTCGAGACCCCGCGCCAACAGTGCCCCGTGAGGTTACTGCTCTCCTATACCAGGCTGCCGGGTACAACCAGGATGGAAGGCGAACTCTGGATTCACTCTGTACAGTTGACACTCCTGCCATAGGCGACCCTTAATGCTGAAGCGCACTCTTTCCTACTCGCTCCTGGCTCTTTGTGGGGCAGGCCTGTCGATGGCCTGGACGCCGCAACTCCTCGCCTGGCACCTGTTCGAAGGGCTCATTTTCAGCTTCTTCATTCTTTGGACGCTCGCCTGGTCTGTGGGAAGAATCGAGGCCCGATGGTCGTGGCTGCTCCTTCCCCTGCTTGCCATTTGCGGATGGGGCGCCTTGCAGTTACACATGGGGTGGTCAGTTTACGCTTTCGCCACCGAGTCGGATACGGTTCGCTGGGGCGCATATTTCGCGATCTTCTTCCTGGCTTTTCAACTCTTCGAAGAAGCCCGAAGCGCGGAATTGTTCCGAAGAGCGCTCACGGTCTACGCCCTCGCGTTGGCGGTAGTTTCGGTCCTCCAATATTTCTTGGGCAACGGCAAGATCTATTGGCTCTTTGAGTCGGCCGAGCCTGCCGGGCTGGGACCCTTTCTGAATAGAGATCACTACGCATCTTTCATCGCCCTGGCCCTTCCCGCAGCCGCCGTCGAGATGCTGCGCCATCCACGCCAGCGCTGGTTCTTCGCGCTCACCGTAGCGGTCTTGTACGCTTCGGTAATAGCGGGCGCTTCGCGCGCCGGTTTTGTACTTCTGACCGTGGAACTGCTGGTGTTGTTCGTACTCCTGAGGTTCTCCGGCCGAACCCTGTTAGCTGTTGCCGCTCTGTCGGTTGCCTTCGGTTTCGTGGTCGGTTGGGAATCTCTCTACGAACGCCTCCGCATTCCAGACCCTTACGCCGGTCGCCAGGAAGTGGCTTTGGCGACGGTTCAGATGCTCAGGGCGAACCCATGGAAAGGCTCTGGCCTGGGTACTTGGACCAACGTGTACCCAGCCTACGCCCCCAAAGACTTTGGCGTATTCATCAACGCCGCCCACAACGACTGGCTACAGTGGGGGGCCGAGGGCGGCATCCCCATGCTCGCCTGCCTGTTTTTGCTCTTCGGCGCATCCGTATCCCTGGTGCGGAAGGTGCCATGGGTCTTGGGCGTACCTATAGTCTTCTTCCACTCTCTGGTCGAGTTCCCCATGCAGGGACGGTTCCTGCCTGCCATCGTATTTCTGGTTCTCGGCGTCGCCACCCGGTCCGTGGTCACCGAAGGTATCAAATCCGCGGGGCGTTCGGCCTGCCGCCCTCATTGTCACGTAGGAATTCGCCCCGGTGAACTGCTGCCTCACCTTCCGTCAAACTGGGGTTTTTCAGGATACCGAAGAGTAACTCTTCCAATGCAAAGTAGGTTAAGGAGCTAAGCCATCACATGCAGGTTATACGTCAACAATCCACAATGAAGTCCGAACTGTCGGTTTTGTACAAGCGCCAGGATCGCCTTGTATCACTGATCCAATGTATGGAACAGTATCAACTCTGTATCGTTCCGTCCAAAGCAAGGACGCCTGGGAGGAATACCGCGGGCCGCCCGAGGTGCCACCGTGCGAAATGAATATCGAGCAGGCCCGGTTTATCGTGCGGGCCTGATCGTGAGCGGAGGGATGTGCGCCGGTTTGGGCACCGCCGTCCTGCTATCGCTGCTCATGCACAGGGCAATCTTTCCTGGTCTGTTGCCCGTCAGCGTTCCCACTTCTCCGATTTCTGCTGTCGGGTTTGTGGTTTGCGGGCTGGCCTTGATCGGTGTCGGCTTCTGGGTCCCGCGGGTAACGTCGATGTTGTCGATGGTCGCCTTGTCGATGGCGGTCGCCATGGCAGCAGAGCGGGCATTCGGACTGGGACCCAGAGTGGAAGCGCTGGTCTCGGCGAACATGGGAGTAACGGATTGGAGCGCCATCGCTCCCAATACAATGGTCGTACTCCTGCTCGCTGCGGGGGCGTTGATGATGCGCCACACTCCCCTGTTGTTCGAAGCGCGGCTTGGGGCGATCGCTATCTTGGGATCGATAATTTTCGCAATTGGAGTCGTGGCTTGCGTCGGCTATATGACCGATGTTCCGATCTATGCCTGGCAAGCGCACGCCCCGATGTCCTTCTTGAGCGCGATCTGCTCCAGCGTACTGGGGTTGGGCATCCTCATGAGTGCCTGCCGGTATGACGGACTCGATGCGTCGGGTATTCCCCGATGGTTCAGCCTGGCCGTCTGCACCGGAGCCTTGACCATCACCGTCAGCACCGGCGTAGCATATCTCTGTAGAGACGGGCAGGCATGGGAACCGGCGAAAATGATCGGATTATTGCCAATGATGATCGTCAGTTGGATGCTGGCGGTATTTGCAGGCAGGCAGGCCAGACACTCCGATGTTTAAGATAATTCTAAAAACCCAGATTAAACGTAAGGTAAGCCCCTAATTTCGTTGGGTTCTCTTTCCTGCCGTGGCCAACCCCTGCCGGCGCCCTAATTTGCTCTGTCAGCACTCCACAATGTTATTGCGGATCGCATACCGGACCAGTTCGGTGACCGAATGAAGGCCGAGTTTCTCCATAACGTTAGCCCTGTGGGATTCCACGGTCTTGATACTGATCTGAAGAATGAAGGCGACCTCTTTGTTGGACTTGCTCTCGGCCACCAGTTTGACAATTTGCCGCTCCCGCACGCTGAGCCGGCTGGAGGACACCTCCTCGGTTGCTGTGGCGCCGGTGCGGCCAAGAAATCCGCCCAACACCACCTCAGATACCTCGGAAGTGAAGAAGAGCTTATGTTGCCGAAGTGCTTCCAGGGCCGCGATCAGGTTGTTGCCCGCATCCCTCTTGAGTATGTAGCCGCGGGCGCCCGCGCCCAACACATCGTAGACCATCTGGTCCGATTCATGCATAGACAGAATCAGGACTTCAGTGCCAGGGCTGGCTTTCAGAATCTCGCGCGTGGCCTCCAGGCCATTCATATCGGGCATGGAAATGTCCATGACGACGATGTCCGGCTTGAGCGCAGCGGCAGATGCCACGGCTTCGCTGCCTGTGGATGCTTCGCCGCAGACATCCCAGTCGCTGCGGGCATCGGCGATGAGTCCGGCGACTCCCCGTCTGACCACCTGATGATCATCCACCAACAATATTCGCGTTTTCATCATTAGAATGCACTAGGGGCAAAACTACGATCAGCCTTGCGCCGATCTTGTTCGAAGTAAGCTCCAACCGGCCGCCAAGTTGCTCCGCGCGCTCGCGCATGCCGATGACACCAACGCCAAAGCGGACATATCCCTCTGCCTGATCCTGCAGCACCTCTGGCAAGCCCCGGCCCCGGTCTTGCAGCACTAATCGGACTTCCTGTGAATCCTGCTCCAGCCGCACAACTGCCAACTGGCTGCCGGAGTGTTTGTGAACGTTCGCCAACCCTTCCTGGACAATGCGGAAGAGAGTGGCTTCCACCTCGAGGCTGAGCCGGCAGAAGTCGGCCGGAATTTTGAGCTCGACGTGAATCCCGGTCCGCTGGTTGAAGCCCTGGGCGTAGCTTTGCAGCGCGCTTACCAGCCCGAGTTCCTGGAGCAGGGGTGGATGCAGAAGGCACGTGACGGTTCGAATTTCCGCGGAACACGCAGCCGCCAATTCGACCGCCTCTGAGAGTACGCGGCTTCGCCGTTCGGGTTCTAACCCGCCATCCTGCAGACGGGTGAGGTTGATACTCAAGGCAGCCAACAGCTGTGCCGTGCTGTCGTGCAGTTCCCGCGCAATTCTGCGCCTCTCGTAATCCTGGGCGCGCAGCAGATCTCTGGAAAGCTGCTGAAGCTTGCGATTGGACGCCCGCAAAGCTTCCTCGCTGCGCTTGAGGTCGGAGACATCGAGCATTGCCCCTACGACCCGAGTCGCCTGCCCCGAGCGATCGCGAGCGATGATCGCGCGGTCATGGATGTGGGACCATTCGCCATCGGCGCGCTTCAGCCTGTATTCCGCCCTCCAAGAAAGGGCTCGTCCTTCCAGCGTCTCGGCGAAGCTCCGGAACACCCGATCGCGGTCGTCCGGGTGGATAGGCCTGACGCAGAATTCGGCGACCGACGCGGCCTCCGGCGTGATGCCGGAGAGTCCCTCGTACGCCTTATTCCATGGTATGCCCTTGACGGGGTCGTATTCCCAAATGGCTTCATTGGCAGCCAGCACCGCCAGGCGCAGGCGCTCTTCGCTGATGCGGAGCGCCTCAGCGGCGCGCTTGCGCTCAATGGCATAGCGAATGGTGTGCGTCAGGAGGTGAGAGTCGGCATGGGATTTTACTAGGTAATCTTGCGCGCCTTCACGCATCGCGTCCATCGCAAGTTGCTCATCGTCGGCGCCAGTCAGTACCACTACGGGAACGGCCGGCGCTAAATGACTAATCAGCGTCAGCGCTTGCGGCCCGCGGCTGTCGGGAAGACCGAGGTCCAGCAGGAGCACATCGATGCCACCCTCGGCCAGACGAGTCAGACCGGTCGTGAGCGTGTCGGCCCACTCAACCCGGTATGCCGGCTCCGAAGTTCCCTGCAGGACTTCCCGGGCTAACCACGCGTCGTCCGGGTTATCTTCGATGATCAGGACGCTAACGCACTGGGCGGTCATTGGATGGGGACCTCACAATCGCGAACTCTAGAATGAGGGAGTACTCGGTCGGCGACTGCAGAATTTCGACTACGAATGCCAACGCGTCTTCTGGACGGCATCCCACGAAAGCCGTATCAAATAACATGACTCGGATTTGCTGAACAGTGGGCCTGAGGGTACGGATACCAAGGGCTTAGGGCCCTTACTAAAGAATGGCGGGGCGTCCACCAGGATTACTATCCGTACTAATACTCGAAGATCTGACATTATTCTCACGACCATCAAATAGATGGAAATACGCCAGACAGCGGGTCACGGGCTATTCTTCGAGCGGAGTCAGCCCGTGGCGCATCGCGTGGCGAATCAGTTCCGTCTGGTTTTGCAGCCCAGTTTCCTCATGATAGTGGCACAGTGATTCTCACGGTCCGTGGACTGATTGTCAGGCGCGCCGCAATCTCGGCGGTCGTCTTCCCTTCAGCTGCCATTTGAAGGACCTCGCGCTGTCGCGGTGTTAGCGTATCGTGGGGTCGAATACTTCAGTCTTGGATTGTTCAATGTAGGCATCAATAGCGATCTCCGTTACTGGTAGATTGAGGAAACGTCGGCCGGCGGCCGCCTCTCTCACGGCGCGGACGAGATTTTCCTCGGTGCACGCTTTGAGGACGTAGCCGATTGCGCGCTCTGAAGCGCCTGGGCGACGAAGGCGTCATTCGGCCGAGATCCACGACAACCCAACTATAGAGCGAGCGGACGAAATTGAGCAGCAACCGGACCTCTCCGCTCTCGGCTGCTGCTCTTCGCGTGATACGGGGCCCCCGGACTGAATGACATCCAATCCACTAGTGGTAACGACCAACTTCCGCCAGCGATCCTCATCCAGGTGCAGGATGTCGTCGGAAGCGGCCATAATTCCGTAGGGCGAGTTCACGTTCATCACGAAACCGATGGCATGCCCGCCATAACGAGATCATCAGCAGGACCGGGCCATCGGCCTGCCGCTTCAATTCCATCGCGATGTGACAGGCGATGGTAGTACTGCCAACTCCGCCTTTAGCGCCAAGAAACCCGACAATTTTTGCATGCTTGATTTTACCTTCGGGGGATGAGGTGTCGGCTTTGATTCTCTGGCGTACAATGGCATGTTGGAGGGCGCGAGCCAGAACAGGCCCCTCTAATGTACCCTTCACGAGGTATTCCTGCGCTCCGCTTTGCACCGCCCGCAACGCTAAGGACTCGCTATCCCACCCGGTCAGCAGCACTACTGGAGTTGAGGGAGCATGGGTGCGGACCGCGTTTAGACCCTCCAGGCCGTGGCTGTCCGGGAGAGAGACATCGAGGAGCACTAGATCGAAATCTGCGCGCGCCAGACGGTCCAGACCGGGCAGCAGTGCTTCGGCCCAGTGGACCTCAAATGCGACGGCGCCGCCGCCCTCCGCAAGCGCTGCCTTGACAAGTTCGGCATCGCCAGCGTTGTCTTCGATGAGTAACACGCGAAACACGGATTCCGACAAAATGTGGGGAACTCCAGACCCTTAACCACACTCTGGCACCGAAACTCCGCAAAGTGAATACCGTGAAACCCTCGACAGGCATAGGGCGATACTCTAGCGGGTACCAGCCATCGAAAGGGTTGCACAATTCTGCCGCGCCCGAAATACCTTTAACATCCTATTGCTGTCGGGAGCCCATTGACTCAACCTGATCTTAGAGGCACGAGCGGTCCGGTGGCTCGAAGGAGAACATCGTGTTTGAGTTTCTGCTGAGGCGGCACATATCCGACACCACACTGAACCAGTATCGAGCAGAATTACTCGAAAGGCAGGAGTTGGAACTGCTGGAGGGGCATCTGCTGCTTTGCCCGACATGCCAGCTTCAGTTGGAGGACCTGTTCCCCCGCGTTGCGGCTCCCCCACTTTTGCAGTTGTGCAGGTAACATTTGAGTCCAGTGGGCTGGATGACACACGGTTTTCGCCCGCTATCCCATTGCCGTCAGCGCGAAGCTGCCTGGCGAATGCGGTTCGGGGTAATGTGCTTGGCGCCCTGCCGCTACACTGACATGGAACATATTTCTGACCACGACTTAGACCGCTACTACCTCGGAATGGTTGTAGACGAGGCTGAACTGGCGCCTCTTGAGGAACATTTGCTGTGCTGCCACGGGTGCCTGGAGCGGGCGGAGAACTCCGGCAAAGACATCGATACCCTGCGGGCTGCAATGGTCGCCGGCAACTTCGATCTGGAAGATTCAGTTCGCGAAGATTATTAGCGCGCCGGACGCACCAGATATCCGTAGGTTGCTCGGAAATCTCTCGATGCTTTCTGTGGAGCCTGCGAGCTTGGTACCCTGACGGAACATTTCGGCTTACTGTTGCTGAAGGGAATTACCGCCGTTGCGGACGTTCCGAATACCGAAGATTTTGGACTCGATGCCATTGCCACCCTACTTCGCCGCGATAGCGAGGGGAACAGCTACGCCGAAGACAGTTTCGTTGTCCAACTCAAATCCAGCTCGGTAACATCCGTCGATTATCGCGATCACGAGCTTTCTTGGTTCCTGGCTCAATCGGTTCCCAATCCGGCGCCTCAAGGAGCGGTGTGGCAACCCAAACCTCCTGCACATCGGCACCAGCAACGATGGTCGCCGACCGGTCCGTAACCGGTGTCGAGCGCTGGACGGCCGTCGGCGACTTCGCGGGAAAGCTGTTCGGAAACGGCCATCGCTGAATCGAACGTGATCGAGGAAAATCTGGTCCCGGTGGCGACGTTTGGCAGCACACCGACCGGAGAAAGCCTTCGTCAGGCTATCGGCGCTCGTCTTCCTCAAAACGCAGCGGATCAGCGCACGAATCAACTCCCCAGCAACTCCCGCACTTTCGTCACCAGCATTCCGGGCTCGAACGGCTTCTGGATAGTGGCGATCGCTCCAACGAGTTTCGCCGCCTCCAGAAGCGCGCCGTTCAGATAGCCTGAAATGACGAGGATTCGCAAATAGGGAAACTGGCTGCGTTCGATCTTTAGCACGTCGAAGCCGTCGGGCTCCGGCATGTTCAAATCCAGCACCAACAGATCGGGCCGCCGCCGGCGGACCGCATCCAGCGCGGCCTTCCCTGAAGTTACCGTTAGCACCTCAAAACCGTCCGTTTCCAGGGCCTTCTTCATCATCCGAACGATCTGGTGGTCATCGTCGACAAGCAAAACGTATGGGGGACTATTCATAACCGAGCGCCTCCTTCTTCCAACCTCCGTCAATTGCCTTCCCGCTTCAATATCAAGTTGCGTACCAGCTTCAGCAATTCATCCGGCTCGATCGGCTTTCGAATCGCCGCCGCCGCCCCGAAATACTCCGAAGCCCGCAGAATCTCCGGGAACTTGCCCGACATCGCCACTATCCGCAGCCCCGGCCGGCTGTGATGCAGTCGCTGGATAGTCTCTAACCCCTCCTGCTGGGGCATCGCCAGGTCGGTGATCATCAGATCGATATCGTTCGCCTCGATGATCCGAACCGCCTCGCCGCCGTCGCCGGCCTCCAGCACCTGGTAGCCGACGCCTGCCAAGATTTTCCGTATCAGGTGGCGGACCGCCGGCTCATCGTCCACCACCAGGATGGTGCCCGCGGGCTGCCGCGGGTCCAGCTCTTTCCGCACTCTGGTCGCCAGCGCCTCGGCGGAAAACGGCTTCTGCAGATAGCCGCCCGCGAGTTCGAGATCGCGGTGGCGCTGGAGGGCCTGCTCGCTATAACCCGACATGAACAAAACCTTGATTGACGGCCGCAGGGGCCGGATCCGTTCCACCATTTCCGGGCCCGTCATTCCCGGCATCACCACGTCGCTCAGCAGCAGGTGAATCGGCCCGGGATAGCGTTCGCAATGCAGTAGGGCCTCGCCCGGGTTGCGCCCTTCGATCACTCGATATCCGTGGTCACGCAGAACCTTCACTGCCATCCGTCGGAGCTGGTCCTGATCCTCCACCACCAGCAGTGTCTCCGTACCTCGCAGCGTGGCGGGTGCGTCCACCGGTTTGGCGGGCAGCGTCTCTCTCCTATCCGAACGCGGAAGGTAGATCGTAAACGTCGTTCCCTCGCCTGGCTCGCTGTAAACCCAAATCGATCCCTGGCTCTGCTGGATAATGCCATATACCGTTGCCAGTCCCAGTCCAGTCCCCTCCCCGATCGCCTTCGTCGTGAAGAATGGTTCATATAGGTGAGAGAGCACCTCTGGGGTCATTCCTACCCCGGTATCGGTTACCTTCAACTGCACATACGAGCCCGGCTCCACGCCGGCGTGCAACTCGGCGAAGCTGCGATCCAGCTCCACATTTTGTGTTTCGATCAACAGCTTTCCGCCGCCCGGCATGGCATCGCGAGCGTTTACCGCGAGGTTCATCAGCACTTGGTGCAACCGGCCCGGATCCGCCAGCACGAATCCCAGTGTCGGATCCAGAACGGATTCTGGGACGATGTCCTCCCCGATCACGCGCCGCAGCATGGTCTGAACCTCGGTCACTACGTCGTTGAGCTGCACCTGCTGGACCTGGACCATCTGCTGGCGCGCCAGCAGCAGCAGTTGCCGGGTCAATACCGCCGCCCGTTCGCCGGCGATCTGGATCTCCTCGATGTCCTCGCGAATTGGATCGATGACTGGAAGCCTTTTGAGCAGCATACCGCTGTAGCCGTTGATCACCGTAAGCAGGTTGTTGAAGTCGTGCGCCACTCCGCCCGCCAACCGGCCCACGCTTTCCAACTTCTGCGCCTGCTGCAATTGGCCCCGAAGCTTGGCCTGCTCCTCTTCGGCGAGTTTTCGCTCGTTGATGTCGGTCCACGCGCCGACTGCCTCTTCCGGTGTCAGCCGGATCTCCGCCCGCGTCCAGCGATAGCTGCCGTCGGCGCAGCGGAAGCGGTACTCTTCGGTGCAGTGCCCGCGTGAAAACAGCTCGGCACTGGTCTGCGCCATCGCCCGCTCGCGGTCGTCCGGGTGGATGCACGACAGCCACCACTCCGTGCCGAGGGCCGCCTCCGGCGGATATCCGAAGATCTCCCACACGTTATCGCTGATCCAACTGATGCTTTCGAGGTCGTTTCCGACGATCGCCAGCGTAAACAGCACAGCCGGACTGGACACCACGATGTGCCGCAGCCGCTGCTGCGCCTTGCGGAATTGCGTCTCCAGTTGCCTGCGCTCGGTGATATCCAGAAACGTCACCACCGACCCCACCACCTCTCCGCCGCGGCGTATGGGGTACGACCAGTATTCCGCCGGAAAACTCGATCCCTCCGCCCGCCACAGCACCTCGTCCTGAATGTGTGAAGGTTCCCCGCGCCGGAAGCCCTGGTAGATTCGGCATTCGTCCATCGGATAGGACGTGCCGTCCTCCCGTGTATGGTGTATCAGCGCGTGCATGTTGCGGCCGATGAATTGACTCGTGTCGTTGTATCCCAGCAGTCGCGCGCACGCGGCATTGGCGAACGTGCACAGCCCCTGCAGATCGATTTCGTAGATCGCCTCCGCGGTGGAATTCAGCAGCAGCCGGATGTGCTCCTCGCGATCGTGCAGCGCGCGCTCCGCGTCCTTGCGTTGAATCCCCAGCGCGATTTCCTGGGCCGCTGTGCCGATAGCTTCCACAGCCTCCGGACTGAAAGGGCCGCGCGCATAAACCGCAAGCACTCCCGCCAGCCGGTCTTCCAGCATCAGGGGGTACGCCGCACACGCCGTGATGCCCGCGCTCTCCACCCAATCCTTGTCATCGATCCAGGGGTCGTTCGCTACGTCATTGCTGACATGCGGCCTGCGTTCCTTCACCATGGCGCCGATCGTGGCCAGCGGAATGGGGCGAACCGGTTCGCCATCGAGAGCGGGTCCGGCGTTCGCCTGGAGCTGCGAGTTTCCCACCTCATCCAGCGTCCAGATGCCGGCGGAAGCACCTTCCAGGTACCCTGCCAGTGCCTCGGCGCACCGTTGCAGCATTTCCTGCGCCGTGTCGCTCCGGGTGAGAATGGCCCCCACCCGGGCAATCAGCGATGCCTGTCGCGCCCGATCGGCCAGCGCTCTCTCTGTCTGTTGCCGCGCGGCCACCTCCCGCTCCAGATTCGCCGCGTGCGCCAGCACGTCGGCATACAGGCTGCCGTTTTGATAGACCCTGCCCACCTGCGCCGCCAGGATCACCGCCAGCCGCTCATCCTCCTCGCTGAATTGGTCCAGCCCCACCTTGTCGATGAGCCCGATGTACCCGTAGACGCGGGTCGGCGAAGCGATGGGAACGCCCAGCCAGGAATGGATCGCCGGATGCCCCGCGGAAAGCCCCAGCGATTCCGGATTGACGTCCGCATTACGCAGCCGCGTGGGCCGGCTCTCCCAAAGGATCGTCTTCAAAACCCCGGCCCGCGGATCCGGCGATCCGAGCTTCGCCGCCGCAGCGGCGTCCATACCACTCGTGAACAGCCACCGCAGCCGGGAGCCCGTTTCGTCGAGAATTCCTGTGATGGAATGCCGCGCGCCGATGATCTCCCGCGCCGCTGTTCCGAATCCCTGCAGCAGTCGCTGCGGATCGAGCTCCGAGCCAAGCTGGAGGTTCAATTCGATCAACGCCGAGAGCCGCTCGTTGGTGGCCTTCAGATCGTCGGTCTTCTGCGACAGCTTGTTCGTCAACAGCCGCAGGTGCTTGCGGTCGAACTCCTCCGCGTTGGGAACTCTGGCGGGCGGAGGCGTGCCCAAAACCCCCGCCACGGCGGTCAGAATGACTTCCGGCTCAGTCGGCTTGACGATCACGTGGGAGATTCCGCAGGTGCGAGCCAGGGCCCGCGCTTCCCGCTCGTGATAGTGCGCCGTGCAAAAGATCACGGGCGTGCTCGCAAGAGCCGGATCGAGGCGCATCTGGCGCACCAGTTCGTATCCATCCATGGTCGGCATGAGGATGTCGGCTATCACCAGGTCCGGCCGCTCGGCCTTCGCGAACTCCAGGCCTTCGGCGCCATCGGCGGCCTGCAAGAGCCGGTGGCCGCCATAGCCCAACAGGGCCGCAAGGTATTCGCGGTTGGCGGCGCCGTCGTCAACAATCAGGATCACCGCCACTGTTACTCGTCCCCTATTTCAGCCAGGCAGGCGCGAATCTCGGCCAGCAGCAGCTCCGGCTCGGTCGGCCGGCAGAAGAAGCGCGTCGCGCCCAGTGCCAAGCCGTTGATGCGCGCCTTCTCGTCGATCATGCTGAAGGTAATGAGGACGAATGGCACCGGCCGCAGCCTCGGATCCTGCTTCACCGCCTGCAAGAAGTCGTAGCCGCTTCCGCCGGACATGGAGACGTCGGAGAGGATCAGGTCGCAACTGTCGGCGCGCGCCAGCGCCAGACCATCGTCCATGCTGAAAGCAGTGACTACCTTATAGCCCGAGGGCTCGAGAATGCTCCGTGCCAGCTCCAAATTGATCGCCTGGTTGTCCACCGCCATAATGGTCTGCGTTTGCGGCGCCGCGCCAAGTGCAGGCCGGCTAGCCACCGCCGGCGGGCTCGGCGCCGCGGCCCGCCTTTCCAGCGGCAGAAAACCCACGACTTGCCGCACGAAGATCTCCGGATCGATTGGTTTCGCC
>JAOAPT010000586.1 GCA_025463045.1 Candidatus Solibacter sp. | reverse complement strand
GTGGCGCCGGGTCCGCGGACTGCGTCGTCAGGGCCGCGGGCGGACCCGAAGGATAAGATGGCCGAGTTCCGCGCGTACGAGGATGCACAGGTGCTGCTGTACGAGCGCCGAACGACCGAGGCGATCGCGGTACTGCGGAAGATCGCCGCGGGCGACGACGGAAATATTCTGGCGCGGCGCGATTTGGGTGGCGCGTACTTGGAACTGAAGCAGTATGCGCGGGCGCGCGAAGTGCTGGCGCAGGTACTGCTCGCGGCGCCTGACGATTACGTGACGCAATATCAGTTGGGGCTTGCGTGCGAGCATCTCGGGCAATTGCGCCAGGCCATCGAACACCTGGAGGCAGCGTGCAAGATCGCTCCGGATTCGGTGCCTTGCCAGAGTGAGTTGGAGAGTGTGCGAAAGAGGGTTAAGTGAGAGCACTCGTCGTTCTTTTCGCCATGTGCGCTGCGGCGCAGACCGTGCCGGACGCGGCGATGCAGCGCATATTTCGCGAAACGTCGACGCCGTATAAGTACGGCATCGTGATTCCCGAGCAGGACGGAAAGAAAGTCGATTGCCCGCGCGTCTTTCGCGTGCATGGCAAGTGGTACATGCATTACGTGTGCATGAACGAAGTCGGGTACGAGACGCACCTGGCGAGCAGCGACGATCTGCTGAAGTGGCGGCCGGAAGGCAAGGTACTTTCGTTCGGCAAGGGTTGGGATCAATGGCAGGCCGATGGCGGAATCGCTCTGATCGATCCCGCGTGGGAAGGCTCGTACGAGCCGAAGAAGTTCCAGGGCAAATACTGGATGTCTTACATCGGCGGCGCACTGAAGGGGTATGAGACCGACCCGCTTTCGATTGGGATGGCGTGGGCGCGCGACGCCGGCCGCGCGGGGGAGTGGACACGCGTGGCGAGCAATCCGGTGCTCGCGCCGAATCAGCCCGACGCGCGGGAGTTCGAGCGGCTCACGCTGTACAAGAGCACGATCATTTGGGATCGCACAAACTCGCTCGGACAGCCGTTCGTGATGTACTACAACGCCAAGGCCAAGAACGGGTACGAGCGGATCGGTATGGCGCTTTCGACCGATATGGTGCATTGGACGAGGCATGGCGCGGGGCCGGTCGTAGCGAACGGCGAGACGCGCCAACGCGGGATCTCGGGCGATCCGCAGATGGTGCGGATGGGCGATCTGTGGGTGATGTTTTACTTCGGCGCGGGTTGGGAGCCGAAGGCGTTCGACACGTTCGCGGCTTCGTACGATCTGGTGCATTGGACGAAGTGGACGGGCGCGCATTTGGTCGATCCCAGCGAGCCGTGGGATCTGACGTACGCGCACAAGCCTTGGCTGGTGAAGTGGAAGGGGACGGTGTACCACTTCTATTGCGCGGTCGGCGATCAGGGGCGGACGATCGCGGTGGCGACGTCGCGCGATCTACGGAAGCAGTAGCGGGGCGTCCTCTTTCAACGCGACGCCCGAGAGACGGCGCATCCGCGACGCTTCCATCAAGGAGTGCAGCTTATGCGCGGCGAGATCGTACGACACGCCTTCCGTGCGCACGTTCGAGATGCAATTGCGCTCGGCGTCCGTGCGTCCGCGGCGCGGATTCCACGTGAGATAAATTCCGAGGCTGTCGGGGGACGTGAGTCCCGGCCGCTCGCCGATCAGCACGACCACCATCGACGCGCCGAGCGCTTCTCCGATCTCATCGCCGAGCGCGACGCGCGCCTGCAGCGCGACGGTCAACGGCGCGAGAGCCCAATCGGCGATCCGCGGGAGCAGCGCCTCCAGCAGCGGAAGGGCGTGATGATGAATCGCGGGCGCGGAGAGTCCGTCGGCGATCACAATCGCTGCGTCGTAGCGGCCGCACGCGAGTTGCGCGCGCGATTCGTTGGAGAGCGTGCGCCCGAGATCGGGACGGCGAAGGAAGGTCGCACGATCGCGCGCCGCGCTGCGCACCAGCGTGTGCGGCAGCGTGATCGCGGCGGCATCGAGTTCGACATACCCGGCGTCGCGGGCGCGCGCATGATCCAACTGGAAGCGCAGGAGTTCCGCCGTGGCCACGCTGTGGCCGGTGCGCGCGAGAGCGACGCGCGCCGGTGTATATCGCTTCAGGTCAATAGCCATGGGGCGGGCGAAAGCTCCGGCCTCCTTTCCAGCCACGCTTCGAATTCGGGCGCCGGCCGCAGCCCGAGCACGTTGCGCACATACAACGCATCGTGGAAGCTGGTGCTCTGGTAGTGGAGCATCACATCGTCCGCGCCGGGGACGCCCATGATGTACGTGCACCCGGCGACGGCGAGCAGCGTGAGCAGCGCGTCCATATCGTCCTGGTCGGCCTCTGCGTGATTCGTGTAGCAGATGTCGCAGCCCATCGGAAGGCCGAGCAGCTTGCCGCAGAAGTGATCTTCGAGTCCGGCGCGCTGGATCTGCTTGCCGTTGTAGAGGTACTCGGGACCGATGAAACCGACCACGGTATTGACCAGCAGCGGGCGATAGCGGCGCGCGACGGCATACGCGCGCGCTTCGCAAGTCTGCTGATCGACGCCGTGGTGCGCGTTCGCGGAGAGCGCGCTTCCCTGCCCCGTTTCGAAATACATGACGTTCTCTCCGCGGCCGAGTTCGAGCGCCGCGAGGTGCGCCTCGTCGAGCATCGCCAGCGTGACGCCGAACGCGGAATTCGCCGCTTCCGTACCGGCGATCGATTGGAACACCAGGTCGACGGGCGCGCCGCGGCGGAGCGCCTCCATCGTGGTGGTGACGTGAGCGAGCACGCACGTCTGCGTGGGTATCGCGTAGCGCTCGCGGATTGCGTCGAGCAGGCGAAGGAGCGACTCGGTGGACGCGACATTGTCGCTCGCGGGGTTGACGCCGATGACGGCGTCGCCACTGCCGAGACTCAGGCCATCGAGGATCGAAGCGGCGATGCCCTGCAGATCGTCGGTCGGGTGATTCGGCTGCAAACGCGTGGACATGCGGCCAGGAAGTCCGATGGTGGAACGGAAGCGCGTCACGACGCGGCACTTCGCGCCGACGGCGATCAGGTCCTGCACGCGCATCAGCTTGCTCACCGCCGCGGCCATTTCGGGCGTGATACCCGGAGCGAGCGCGGCGAGCGATTCCGTAGTGGCGTCGTCGGAGAGCAGCCAATCGCGAAAGCCTCCGACCGTGAGGTGCGCGATCGGCGCGAACGCGGCCGCGTCGTGCGTATCGCAGATCAGGCGCGTGACTTCGTCGCTCTCGTACGGGATGACCGGGTCGGCGAGGATGCTTTTCAGCGGCAGGTCGGCAAGCGTCATTTGCGCGCGGACTCGCTCTTCGGCCGTGCGTGCGGCGATTCCCGCCAGTTCGTCGCCCGAGCGCGCGGGCGAGGCTTTGGCGAAGAGTTCGCGGAGGCTCATGACGTACGCTCGCGTTGGTGTTGCAGCGCCGATTCCTCCTCCGGTGAGAGCACCAGGCCGTGGCGTCCGTGCACCGCGTGATAGACGATCCCGAGCAGGAACCACACGGCGGCGCCGACCACACCTTTGTTATAGTCCGGATTTTGAAACAGCGTGAACAGCGTGATGCCGGCGATCGCGAGCGCGGCGGCGGCGCCCGCGATCCCCACCGGACTGCGATACGGCCGCTCCATTTTGGGAAAGCGAACGCGCAGCACGATGAAGCTGAGCATCTGCAGCATGTACGCGATCACCGCGCCGAAGACCGCCATGTTGAGGAGCACCGCGCCGACCGGACTGCCTTGCGGCGCGAGGTGAATGGCAAGCGCAACGAGAAAGCCGAGCGCGCTGCCGGCGAGCAGTGCGCGATGCGGCGTGTTGCGCGTCCGGTGTGTGACGGAGAGCCACGTTGGGAAATAGCCGGCGCGCGAGAGCGAATAAATCTGGCGGCCGTACGCGAAGATGATCGTGTGGAAACTGGCGATCAGGCCGGTGCACGCGATCAGGGCGAGCACGCGCGTTTTCAATCCCTGCCCAAAGATGGTCTGGAAGCCGAGGAAAAGCGGCTCGTTCGATTTCGCGATCGCGGCCGCGCCCGGCGCGATGCCCGCGCTGAGCACAACGGTGAGAAACGAGATCGCGATCAACGTGACGAGTCCGTAGAGAATCCCGCGCGGCATATCGCGCTTCGGGTCGTGACTTTCTTCGGCGGCAAGCGGAAGCTGTTCGATGCCAAGGTAGAGCCAGAGCGCGAACGGTAGCTCGACAATCGCGGAGGATAGCTTGCCGCGCCCGGCAGGGAAGAACGGCGAGGCCCAGCGCTGCAGATCGAAGTGCGGCAGCGCGCCCGCCCAAAAGACGGCGAGGATCGCGATGGCGGCGAGCGTAATCACCACCGACACGTGAAACGTCATCTCCACGCCCCAGATGTTGAGCGCGACGAAGACTCCGTACGCGGCCAGCCACCAGAGCGGCTCCCACGCGTGCGCCGTGCCGAAGACCGCGCCCAGATATCCGCCGATGCCGACCACAATCACGGCCGGCGTGAGGATGTACTCCATGTTCTCGGCGAGTCCGGTGATGTAGCCTGCCCAGACGCCCATTGAGGTGCGTGCGAACGAGTACGCGCCGCCGGCGTGCGGCAGAGCGGGCGACATTTCGGCAATCGAAAAGCAGAGGCCGATGTACATCACCGTCATCACGACCACCGCGAGCAGCATGCCGCCGAAGCCGCCCGCAGTGAGTCCGAAATTCCAGCCGAAAAAATCGCCCGAGATGACGGCACCCACGCCCATCGCCCACAGTTGGAAAACCCGCGCGTGGCGGCGGAGTTTGCGTTGCCCGAGATAGGCGGCGTCGACGGCCGTGTAGGTGGTCTTCACAGCGGATTATCCAGTGTACGGGATTCCGCAGTCCAGATTTGCGATGCCATCGTTGAAGAACACACGCCAATCGGAGCCGCGACGGTTACGGAGCGGTGGTCACGCGACCACCGCTGCCTGACGCTCGCGACCTCTCGCCGTTACGTTTACCCTCACCGCTCGGGAATCCGATACAAC
>JAOAPT010000585.1 GCA_025463045.1 Candidatus Solibacter sp. | reverse complement strand
CCGTTTGAGCAATCGACCGTGCCGATCCTGACCGGCATCAACATGCATGAAGGGGGCGCCACGCCACATCCCGAGTTCACGCCGGAGGCCTTTGAGCAGCAAGTTCGCCGCCGCTTGCCGTCATCGGCCGACGAGGTTCTGAAGCTCTACTCCGCGTCAGCGTGGAATGACTTCGCGTGGGACGCTGCGCGGACAGCGCTCTCGCGAAGCGCGAAGTCCTCGAAGCTGAAGGTCTACACGTACTTCTGGGATCACACGCTGCCCGGCCCGGATGCTGCCAAGTACGGGGCGTTCCACAGTTCCGAACTCCCGTATGTGTTTTCCTCGCTTGCCGCCGCGGATCGCCCATTCACGGATGCCGACCGGAAGATCGCGGACATGATGTCGTCCTACTGGGCGAACTTCATCGCGACCGGCGACCCCAATGGAAACGGGTTGCCCCGTTGGCCCCCGGCAGGCGAAAAGCCGAATTTCACGATGGAACTCGGCGATAAGAACGCTCCCATCCCGGTGGCCGGAAGCGACGTGAAGCGCGAGTTGCTGGAGAGATAAGCGCGGTAATGCCATCGCTACGCCGACCATGGCACAAGGCCGATCAGAGCCGCGACCCGCTTGGGAGCGATACCGCCGAACCGTGACGTCTGCCCTACGGTCGGTGACCGGCGCCGGCATCAACCCAGGCGAGTTCCAAGGCGACCTACGCGAGCGCCAGGGTTTTCGGCTCTTCGATAGAGCCACTTTGCGCGGGACCTATGAAGACGCGCTTGTGGCTAACCATCGAGCGACCCGTCCGCAGGCCACCGCGCAGACGCCTTGCACCAGCACCTGCAGATCGCAGCGGTCCGCCAAGCGCTACAGATTGCGGCAAGTTTTCGGTCCTGGATTTGGGTGATACGACGCGCTTCCCCCAGATGTATACTTACGCCGGAAGGAGTTCGAAACTATGAAATGGATCCTGGCGTTGATAGCCTTGTTTGCCTTCGCCGCGAGCGCGGCCGACATCAGCGGCAACTGGAAGGCGACGGCGGAAGGGCCGAATGGGGCGATGGAACGGACCTTCGTCTTCAAAGTGGATGGGAATAAGGTGACGGGTGAGAGCACCAGCACGATGATGGGCAAATCCGTCATCACGGATGGAAAACTGGAAGGCGACACGGTCACCTTCACCCTCACCGGCAAGTTCGGCGACCAGGAAGTGAAGCTGAATTACAAGGGAAAGATCAAGGGCGATGAGATCACGTTCACCAGCGAGATGGCTGGTGGAGGGGGCGGGGGCGCCCCCATCCAGTGGACCGCGAAAAAGCAGTAGACTAGCGTCCGCCTTCCTTGGGATTGCGCGGTAACGGTGCGGTCCCCGGGGGCGGTGGCGGAGGCGGCGGAGGTGGCGCAGGGACTATGAGCGGCGGGTCGCCATTCAGATCGATTACGCCCTTGTTAGCCTTTGGTTTACTCGCCTGGAGACGTTTGCCCTCGAGTGCTTTGCGGACCCACTCGTCGGCTTGGGCAACATAGGCGTCGCTTTCCGGCTTGTTGTCTGCGAGCAGGCCCTTCTGGCGGAGCATGATGTTCAGGTAGGCCATCGCGTCAATGAAATCGGGCTGTTTGGCGAGGGCGATCTGGAGGGCGCGAAGGCCTTCGTCAACGTAGGGCGTGAGCTTTTCGCGCAGGTGAGCGCGTATTCCGGCGTCCGGAATCTGCGGTGTGGCGGGAGATGCGCCGAGCGCCTCGAGGGCTGAATGGGTAGCGTCATACGCAATCTGCCAGTCGAGTGTGCCGAGGGTATAGTACGCCTCTGTATTTGCAGGGTCGAGCGCAATCAGCTTGAGCACCGTCTCGCGCGATTCTCCGGTCTTGGCATGCCCCTTCAGGGCGATCACGGCAAACGTGGCGCTGGCGTTCTTCGGGTCCAGTTTCAGCACCTGCTGGTACTGATCGAGAGCTTTCACCAGAAGCGGCTTGTCGTCGGCGACGGGCATGTATTGGCGTTGCGCGAGCGCATGGCGCACATAGGCGCTGGCCAGGAAGAGGCGTGCCTTGGTGTTGTCCGGTTCGAGCCGGACGGCGCTCTCGAAATGCTCGACGCCGGACTGAATGTCTCCCTGGCTAAAAGCTTCGGCGGCGGCCTGCATCTCGGAATGCGCGGCGCTCTGGGCGAACGCGGACACCGTCATCCCTCCGGCGAATACAGCGCAGATTGCGAATGTGGCCAGCGCTCCGGCGAGGGCGATGCGCGCCCGCCGCAGATCGCCGCCGCGGCGTTCGATCAAGCTGCGGATACGCTCCTCTAAGATGTCGCCATCGAAGACGCCGAGCGCGTACTCGGGCCGGTCGGTGGGCGAGAGTGCGGTCGCGATCGCCATGATGGAGCGCGCATACACTGCAGGTTCCAGCAGGTGGCGCGTAACGAGTTCGTCGCAGGCCATCTCGCGGCTGTTCTCGATCGCGCGACGGATGAAGAACGCGGCGGGATGGAACGATATCGGCAGGTAGAACAGTTCGTAGAGGAGCTTGAAGAGAAAATCGTGCCGCGCGATGTGGGCCATCTCGTGGCCGACGGCGGTGGCGAGTACGTCCTCACGCGATTCGTCGAACATCGCGTGGGGCAGCAGGATGGAGCGGTGCAGGGCGACCGGTCCGGTGACGTCTTCCGAGCGCAGGAGTTGGACTCGCGCCGTGGCGAAGGCGGCCTGGCAGCGCGCGATCAGCGAAGGCAACTCGCCCGGCGTGGCATCGCGGCGGATTTCAAAGGTGCGATAGACGGCGCGCAGAAGTTGGACGGCGCGCAGGGCGAGCCACAGGCCGTAGGCACCCAGCAGCAGCATAGCCCAATCGTATGAGAAGGCGACGGCCGGTACGGGGGCGGCCTGTACCGGGGCGGCGGCCTGGCTGCGTGAGACTTCGGCCGCGACGTGTGAGTTCGGGCCCGCGACCGACGGTATTTGAAGAGTGGTGTGTTGCGGTGTGCGCACGCTGAGCGCGGGCAGCAGGAAAGCGGCGCACAGGGCAGCAACCCAGATCGCGTGGCGATGGCGCGCCGGGCCGTTCGGCATGAGGCGGCAGGCGAGGGCGGCGACCGCCCAGGCGATGGGCACCTGCCAGAGGGCGTTCAACAGGAATGTCAGTGTCGTGCGGCTAATCGTTTCCATGGTTTTCCTCCTTGGGGCGCTCGATCAGTTCCTGAATGCGCGCCAATTTTTCGGGGGTGAGTTGACGGGTTTCCACCAGGTTCAGCAGCAGTCCGTCGGCTGATCCGCCGAAGAAACGATCGAGCATTTCTCCAACGGCCTGACTGACGGCTTTCTGACGGCTGAGCACCGGGCGATAGATATAAGTACGGTTCTTGAGCAGGCGTTTGACTTTCCCCTTGCGGTGAAGGACGTTGAGCATCGTCTGGACCGTGGTGTAGGCCAGTTCGCCGCCTTTGAGACTGGCCTGCACGGTCTGGACGTTGGCAGGCCCGGTCTCCCAAAGGACATTCATGATCTGAAGTTCCAGCGGGGTAAGCGCGGGGTCGGTGAGCTTCTTACGGGGCAAGCATACCTCCTAAACATTTAGGAGTATGAAGCCGGATTCGGGCTTTGTCAACTAAAAGTTTAGGAGGTTATCTCACTGCTTGTCGTAAACCACGGTGTATTTCTCGTTGACGCCTACCGCCGAGCCGGTTTCCGTGAGGACTTTGCCGTTACCCGAGGCGGTCAGAGTGCTCTGGTACATGCCCTTCCCGTCCTTCTTCCAGGTGACGTCGAGGGCGGACGCGCCATGCTTCGCGATCATGCAGGTCCAGCCAGAGGGCCACATGGAACCTGTCGCGGGATAGTCCTTGCCGTCGAACTTAGCGTTGCAAACGGCACCCTCGTTGCCGAGCTCGATCGCCACGCCGTCGCTTCCCTTCAGAGTCAGGATCAGAGTTTCGGGTGAGCTGCTCGTCATCTTTTTCGTCTTCCACTTCCCCACCAGGCCGGGTCCTCCAGAGACGCGCTGGAAGGACATGGAATCGTCGGATGTACCGCCGTCGGCCTTGACGCGTTTGGAATCGAGCGTCAGCATCTTGTCGTCGGCGGAGATCGCGAGCGTGGACGTCGCCGTCACCTTCCCATTGGTCTTCTCGGTGATTTCCCAAGATCTGCTGTCGATGGGTTTCCACGCCTGGGTAATGCCCCAGGGGGTCATGACATCCTTGCCGTCGGTTTTGAAGGTAAACGATTGGCCGTCGGCGGTCGCCTTCATTTCACCGCCGGGCAACTGCTCGTAAGTCACGGTGGACTCACCGAAGTTAGTCTTGGCGGCATTCATCTTCCACTTGCCTGCGTACGGCGCGTCGGCGGCTGAGCCTAATCCGCAGGCGCAAATTCCGATCAGAAGGAGGTTGCGCATGATGGTTGATCCTCTCAGGCAGATTATGCGCGCGGGATTTGGCGGGTGCAAGTGGCCAGACGGATATACTGAACATCAGGATGAGGGTTGCTCTGCCGTTTGGGCGCACGCCGGAAGGCAAGCGAGGTGCGTACCGCAAGGCGTTGGAAGCTGTGGGGATTCAAGCCGCCGAGGATGCCGCTACCCTGGCGGGGCTGGACGGGCTGTTGCTGGCGGGAGGAACGGATGTCGACCCCTCGCTGTACGGCGCGGCGCCGCATCCGGAAACGGGCAGGCCCGACCTCGATCGGGACACGCTGGAAGCACGCCTGGTGCGGGAAGCGCTGGAGGGCGACCTTCCGATCCTGGCAATTTGCCGGGGACAACAGATGCTCAACGTCGTGCTCGGCGGGACGCTGCACCAGCATATCGAGGGGCACCGGTCCGAAGAGCGAGACGCGCATCGGGTCGCGATCGCGGCGGGCAGCAGGCTGCACACGATTCTCGGACAGAACGAACTCACGGTGAACTCGCGGCATCATCAAGCTGTGGATCGGGTTGGTGAAGGGCTGCTGGTCACGGCCGCCGCGGGTACGGTCATCGAGGCGGTAGAGATGCCTGAGAAGCGCTTCGTCGTCGCGGTGCAGTGGCATCCCGAGGACCGTACGGACGGCACGGACGCGAAGCTTTTTACGGCGTTTGCGGACGCCTTGAAGTGACTCAGTACGGCCAG
>JAOAPT010000583.1 GCA_025463045.1 Candidatus Solibacter sp. | reverse complement strand
CGGAGCGGTGGTCGCGCGACCACCGCTCCCTCACGGTCGCGGCTCCGATTGGGACTTGGCGCTTCGACCGCGCGGGTCGGATTGGGGTCGGCACTTGAGACGCCCTAACGGTGGAGAGTATTATTCGACGATCTTCACTTGCAGTGGGAGCGTCTGCGTCGTCTGCACGACCTCCACATTCAGCGTTCCGGATTTCGCACCTTTGCCCGCGTGCACGGTCAAAATCGCTTTACCCATCGATTTCACTTTCGCGTCGTCGAGTTTCGCTTCTACGCTGCCGAGTTTGCCGTTGACCACGAGGTCCACGGAACCTGGGGCGGCGCTCGTGATCGTCACCTTCGCCGATTCGCCCTCTTTCAACTCCACCGACTGCGGTTCCATCTTCACCTGATTCATCAGGAAATCGCCGGTCGTCGGGATGTTGGAAAGCGAGGGCGGAGCCGGCGCCGGGCCGTTCTTAGGGAAGTCGCCCGCTTTCATCCGGCCGAACGGAGTGTTCAGCAGCGAGTCCTGGTCCACGTACCACATCCACTTGCCGTTTTCGATCTTCCAGGTGTTGGTGCCGGGCACCTTCATCGGATGGTCGGAGAAACCCGGCATCATAATGTAGCGTTCGCAGGTGACCACCGAACTCGCCTTCGTGAAGTTATCCGAGTACTCGATCTTTGTGATCTCGCAGGAAAGATATTTGGGTTTGTTTTGCGTATAGAAGAAATCCCTGGTGTCCTCGGCCACCATCTCTTCCGCTTTGCGGTACTGCCCTTTGACGTGCAGGTCGAAGAATTCCTGAATGCGGGCGCGCAGTGCCTGATCCACCTCCGCGGGAGGCTTCGGGTGGAACGGATCGCTGCCTTGAGCAAACAGATTCTGCGCGAACGCGACCGCGGCAAACAGGGCGACTAAAGTGAAACGGTGCATTTCCCTCAATTATAGTTGCTGCCCCAGTTTAAGTTCGACCGTATGCTCGCGCCGGTCATCGACCAAGGGAATCGAATCTCCCCCGTGCGCTTTGCCGTCGATCGTCAACGAAGGCCCGCCCTGCTGCACGATCGTGATGTGATACACCGTTTCGCGGAAGCGGTAATGCATCTTGAAACCCGTCCAACCGGCGGGGAGCACGGGCGCGAAGTGCAGGCGGTCTACTTCCAGACGCAATCCAAGCAGCGATTCGGTGATCAACCGGTACATCCAGCCGGCCGACCCCGTGTACCAGGTCCACCCGCCGCGACCGGTGTGCGGCGAGACCGCGTAAACATCGGCGGCCACCACATATGGTTCCACTTTGTACCTGGCGACGGACGCCGCGGAATTCGCGTGGTTCACCGGATTGATGATGTCGAAGAGCTCCCACGCGCGCTGCCGGTCGCCGAGATGCGCGAAAGCCATCACGGCCCAGATCGCCGAGTGCGTGTACTGACCGCCGTTCTCGCGGACGCCGGGCAGGTAGCCCTTGATGTAGCCCGGGTTCAAATCTCCCTTGTCGAATGGCGGATCGAGCAGTTGGATCAGACCGCGATCGCGGCGCACCAGGTGCTCATTCAGCGCGGCCATCGCGGTTCGCGAGCGCTCCGGCTCGCCGGCGCCCGAGAGCACGCTCCAGCTTTGCGCGATCGAATCGATCTTGCACTCCGAGTTCGCCGCGGAACCGAGCGGCGTGCCGTCGTCGAACCAGGCGCGGCGGTACCAGCCGCCGTCCCACGCGCTGCGCTCGATGTTGGCGGCGAGTTGCAGCGCCTCTTTCCGGCAGCGTTCGGCGAACGATGTATCGCCGCGCCGGTCGGCAAGCAGCGCGAAATCCTGCAGTACGGCGTACAGGAAGAATCCCAGCCAGACGCTCTCGCCCTTGCCGTGGATCCCGACCAGATTCATGCCGTCGTTCCAATCGCCCGAGCCCATCAGGGGCAAACCGTGTTCACCGAATCGCAGGCCATGTAGGATCGAGCGAACGCAGTGCTCGTACAGGCTGGCCGATTCCTCGGAGCGGAGCGGCAGGTCGTAGTACGATTCCTCCTCTGGGTTGACCGGTCGTCCCTCAAGGAAATTCGCGGGTTGATCGAGCACGCCCGTGTCCCCGGTCGTGAGCACGTAGCGGCAGACCGCGAGCGGCAGCCAGAGGTATTCGTCCGAGCAGCGGGTGCGCACGCCGCGACCCTCCGGCGGATGCCACCAGTGCTGCACGTCGCCTTCGCGGAACTGGCGCGTGGCGCAGAGCAGCAGGTGCTCGCGCAGCAGGCGAGGTTCGGCGTGGACCAGCGCCATCGCATCCTGCAACTGATCGCGGAAGCCGAACGCCCCACCCGATTGGTAGTAGCCGCTGCGCGCCCAGAAGCGGCAGGCGAGCGCCTGGTAAAGCAGCCAGCCGTTCGCCAGCATATTGAGCGCGGCGTCGGGCGTTTCCACGTTGACCGTACCGAGCGTGTGCTTCCAGTACTGCCAGACTTCTTCGAGCGCGTCGTGGGCGGCCTCTCCACTGCGGTAGTGCTCGGCCAGATGCCGCGCCTCGTCGGCATTGATGGCAGCGCCGAGCGTGAAGACGATCAGGCGTTCTTCGCCGGACGCCAATTCGAACGGCGTCTGGATCGCGGCGCATGGGTCGAGTCCGGCGCCGACTTTGCCGGAGAGCCGCGCGCGCAGCATCGCGGCCGGAGCAGACGGGGTGCCGTTGCGTCCCAGGAATTCGCGGCGGTCGGCGGTCACGGTCCGCAGCATTTCGCTGGTGGCGAAGAAGGCGGTGCGGCCGGGGAACGCGGTGTTGTACGCGTTGCGGGCAAAGATCACACTGCCTGCGGAATCCATTTCGGTGACTACGTGCATGGCCGTTTTGGGACGCAGATCGCCGAGCACCCATTCCACGAAGCCGGTGGCCGAGAGCTTGCGTGTACGGCCGCTCTCGTTGCGAATCTTAATCACCGTGAACTTCACCGGCGCGCCTGTCCCGACGTACACCGAAACATCGGAGCGGATTCCGGCCTCGCTGTGTTCGAAGATGCTGTAGCCAAAACCATGGCGGCTCAAGTATGGCTCCACGCCGCGCGCCGGCATCGGGAGCGGCGACCAGAAGTGGCCGGTCTCTTCGTCGCGCAGGTAATAGCACTCGCCGCCGGTGTCACACACGGGATCGTTGTTCCACGGGCTCAGGCGGAATTCGTGCGCGTTCTCCGCCCAGGTGTACGCCTGGCCGGTCTCGGAGATCACGGTGCCGTAGTTGGCGTTGGCGAGCACGTTGGCCCACGGCGCGGGAGTCACCTGGCGCTCGGTGGTGGTAATGATGTACTCGCGCCCGTCGGGCGTGAAGCCGCCGAGCCCGTTGTAGAACAATAGGTCGGGGCGCGGCGAAATCGGCGTGGCGCGCTCCGGCCGGTAGGGGCGCACCGGAATGAGTTCGGAGATTGGCGTCTCGATTCGTTCCACGGCGGCGAGTTGGTCGGCGAGGGAGCCGCGGCTGTCGCTGATGATTGCGCGCGCGACGGATTGCAGCAGAATGCGGTCCTCCGCCGCGATCTGGTCCGAGGGGCGCACGAAAATTCCACCCGGCCGGTCTTTCACGATTCCATCGGGTCCGGCGGACGTGATTCCGAGAATCTGTTCGTGGAGTTCCTGGCGATAGCCGGAGTGGTCCTCGTTCCAGATCATGAGGTCGACCGCGAGCCCCTTCAGCCGCCAGTAGGCCTGGGCTTGCACCAGTTGGCGGACCAGGTCGAGGTTCGCCGTATCGGCGATCTGGAGGAGCACGATAGGCAAGTCGCCGGAGATGGAGTAGCCCCACAGGCCGGACTGCCCGCGGCGATTTTGCGCCAGGATGGCCGGGTCCGCGCGCAGAGCGGGATTGGCGTACACAACGGCGCCGGCGAGCTTGCCGTAGAGTTGCGCGTCGGCTTCGGTGGCGTTGATCTGGCGCAGCAGCACCTGGCTGTGCGTCCAGGCGAGTTCGAAGACGCGGTCGGCGAGACGGCGGTCGCGGTACTTCTCGACCAGCAGCAGACTGGCTTCGCGCGTCTCCGCAACGCCGGTGACGATATCCACCGTCACGCTATCTCCGCCGTCGAGGGTCATCCGCCGGCGGATGGAAACAATCGGATCGAGCACCGCGCCATCCGTATTGGAGAGCGCGCCCGGGTTCGACATCGCCTGCGGATTGGCGACGGTGTTGTCGCGGCCGATGAAGCGCATTCGGTCGGTCTCGTACGAGGCGTCGTCGGCTTCGGCGCCGTGCACCGCCATCAGATGGCAGAGCCACGGCGGACGCTCTTCGGGAGAGCGCGGACGGCGTGTGCAGACGATCGCGCGCTGTTCACGCAGGATCTCCGTCTCGACGAACAGATTGCTGAACGCGGGATGCAGCGCGTCGCCGGTCGCGTTCGCGAGCACGACCTCCGCATAGCTGGTGACATCGATCGTCTTGCGCAGGCGCGAGTTATTGGTGATCGTAATCCGGCGTAGTTCGATGTCGTCTTCCGGAGAAACGGCGATTTCGGTATGGGTATCGAAGCCGCGGTCGCGGCGGCGGAACTCGGCGCGGGCATCGGAGAAGATCGCCTCGTAGTTGTCGGCGGCGCGCAGCACGGGTTGGAAGGCAGTCGACCAGTAATCGCCGGCCGGCAGCGCGCGAATGTAGCAGAAGGTGCCCCAATTATCGCAGGTGCCGTCTTCGCGCCACCGCGTCACCGCCAGATCGCGCCAGCGGCTGTAGCCGCCGCCGGCGTTGGTGATCATCACGTGATAGCGGCCGTTCGAAAGAAGCTGCAGCTCGGGCGACGGCGTGTCCGGCTGGCGAATGACGCGCACCGGGGTTTCGGCGCCATCGGTACCGGCGCGCAGATCGGACACGTCGGCGAGGCGCGAATAGAGCCCGACGGCGCGCGGCACACGCTCCTGCAAGAGCAGGGTGGTCGCCTGAAACAACGGGTCGGCGGCGAAGCGTTTCTGCATCGGACGATCCAGCAACTGGTGCGCCAGCGAAAGCAGGCTCATGCCCTGGTGATGCGCCATGAAGGAGCGGACCACCACGTGGGTCTGTCCGCGGGGCACGCGCGAGGGCGTGTAATCGATCGCCTCGTAGAGGCCGTACTGGCCTTCGAAGCCGGAGGCCGAGAGTTTCTCGATATTGACGCAGGACTCCGCGGGGGAGACCATCAGGCAGAGCACGGAAGCATAGGGTGCGATGACCAGGTCGTCCGCAAGTCCGCGCTTCAGTCCGGTGCCGGGAACACCGAACGCGCGGTACTGGTAATTGAGCTGCGCGTCGACGGCGTTGTAGCCCGATTCGGAAACGCCCCACGGCACGTCGCGCTGTGCTCCATACGCGATCTGGCGCGCCACCACCGCCCGATACGTTTGATCGAGCAGGGTGTTCTCGTAGTTGGGCATGACCACGAGCGGCATCAGGTATTCGAACATGGAGCCGCTCCAGGAGAGCAGCATCGGTTCGCCTTCGACCGATACCAGAGTGCGGCCCATGGCGAACCAGTTGTCCTGCGGCACTTGTCCCTGCGCAATCGCCACGAAGCTGCAGAGACGCGCTTCGGACGCGAGCAGGTCGTAGTAGCTCGGGTCGACGCGGTGCTCGGCGACGTTGTATCCGATGCTGAGCAGATGGCGTGCGCGGTCGTAGAGGAAACCGTAGTCCATCTGCGCGAAATCCGCCGCGACGTCCACCAGGCGGTGGATCTCGGCGATGCGTTCGCGGGCATGGATGGCGCGCGGCGAATCACCGGGCAGGGCAGAGATTTCGCGCAGAGTGAGAACGCCTTCGGAATCGCCGTCCGCGAACAGCTCGATTTCTTCGAGGGCGGCGCGGCACTGAGTGGCGAGGGCACGCGCCCAACGGCGGGCTTCGATGCGATGCGGCCCCTGGGCGGCGGCAGTCGCGGCCCGCTCCAGAGTATCGAGCAACAGGCGAGTGGCGGCCAGCGTCGCGGGCGGTGTTTCACAGGCGCCGGCCACTTCGGCGCGGAGTGTCGATAGCTCGGCGAACAGCGAACCCTGGTTAGCGTCCGTGAGTACGCCGAGCGTGTCGGCGAGCGCGGCGAACAAGCGCGGGTTGACGACCGGCTGGTCGATGAGCGCGACCAGCCCGGGGCGCAGCGTCAACAGGTGGCCGGCGAGGTTGCCGCTATCCACGGTAGAGATGAAGACCGGCAGCAGCGGCTTCAGGGTCAGCGTGTCGTACCAGTTGAGGAAGTGACCGCGGTACCGTTCGAGCGCCTGCATCGTGCGGAAGGTGTTGGCGGTGCGCTCCACGAGTTGTCCGGCGGTCTGATAGCCGAAATCATACGCGCCCAGATTCGCCAGCAGCGATAGCCCGATGTTGGTTGGCGAGGTGCGGTGCGCGATGCGCGCCACCGGATGCTCCTGATAGTTGTCGGGCGGCAGCCAGTTGTCCTCGGGACCGACGAAGGTCTCGAAGAAATCCCAGGTCTTGCGCGCGAGTTTGCGGAGGAAGATGGTCTGCTGTTCGCTGAGCGGCGCTCCGCGCGGCGGGGCAGGCCGGCTGACCCACCACGCGATGCTCGGGGACATCGCCCAGAGCGCCCAGATGGGCCATGCCACGAGCAGCGCACTGGGGCGCGCGGCGGTGAGGTAAACCAGAGCGGCCAGCGCGAGCACGGGGCCGATCCACATGGCGCGCCAGTAGCTTGAGAGGCCATTGCCGCGCTGCCGGTCGTCGCTCGAAGCGCTCCATTCCAGCAGGCGGCGCGAGATCAGGGTACGCCAGAGCGTACGCAGAATCGCATCCAGACTGAAGTACGCCTCGTAAGGCAGGCATGCGAGATTGAAGGCGGTCTGCGCCAGGTGAATGGTGGTGGCGCGAAGGGCCGAGGACAAGTGCTGCCGCCAGAGCACTTCCGAAGGCTTACGGATCAGGTCCAGAATGCTGGTGAGGATCGCGGGCAGCAGCATCATGCCGAGGAGTGCCAGGATCCACGCCCCCGGGTAACTCAGGCGCGCCCAACTGACCAGCAGTAGCAGGAGTTGCGCCGCGGGCACGAGGCTCCGGCGGAGATTGTCGAAGAGCTTCCAGCGAGAGAGGGCGCTGATTTTCGTGCCGGGCATCAGAACCCAGCGAAGCAACTGCCAATCGCCGCGAATCCAACGGTGGCGGCGGCTGACGTCGGCGCCGTATTGCGCCGGATACTCCTCGTACACCTGTACGTCGCTCAGCAGACCGGAGCGGGCGTAGCAGCCTTCCACCAGATCGTGGCTGAGAATGCGGCTCTCCGGGAAGCGGTCGCGGAGCGCGCGCTCGAAGGCATCCACGTCGTAAATGCCTTTGCCGATGAACGAGCCTTCGTTGAAGAGATCCTGATAGACATCGGAGACCGAGCGGGTGTAAGGGTCGATGCCCGGCTCGCTCCCGAACAGTCGCGCGTAAGGGGTTTGCGTGGAGCCGGATAACATCGATCCGACTCTCGGCTGCAAAATGCCGTAGCCTTCGCAGACGCGGCCCAACGGCTCGCAATAGCGCGCCCGATTGAGGGGGTGCGCCATGGCGCCGACCAACTGGCGCGCCGCGTCGCGCGGGAGCTGCGTGTCGGTATCCAGCGTGATCACGAGCTTGGCGCCGACGAGCCGCGTGACATCGCCGACGATCAGCGAAAACGCCTCGGGCGGGCCGCCGCGGAGGAGCGCGTTCAAATCTCCGAGCTTGCCGCGCTTACGCTCGTAGCCCATCCACACGCGCTCCTGAGGATTCCAGCGACGCGGGCGGTGCAGCAGAACAAACGGCGCGCCACTCGACTGGTAGCGCGCGTTGAGGCGTTCGATGCCCTCGCGCGCCAGTTGGACGAGCGCTTCATCTGCGGGTTGAGTCTCGGCGGGGGCATCGCGGAAATCGGTGAGCAGAACGAAGCTGAGGTTCTCGTCGCGGTTGGCGAGGAAGCGCACCTCGATGCCCTCGATCAGTTCCTCGACCGCGGACGCGCTGGAGAGCAGCGTGGGAACGGTCACGACGGTGCGGAACTCCGACGGAATTCCCTCCGAATAGTCCATGCGGGGCAGGACGTTCGGCTGCAGCTTTAAGGTGAGCACCCAGTTGACCAGAGCAACAGCAAGCTGGCTCGCCGCGATCAGCGCGCAACACGCGATGACGCCGAGAAGCCAGGGCTCGACTTGACTGCGGTCGGCCCTCCAGGTGAGTAACCCGGCGACAAGCAGCGTGATCAGGGTGATGCTGCCCACGTAGAGCAGCACGGGCGAACGGCGGCACGCGCGGGCGAGCGACTCTCCCACTGGGAGGCGCGTTTCCAATGCGCGCTCGAGTTCACACTCGCCTTCGCCGATCAGGTAATAACCGACATGTGCCGCGCGCTGCTCCGCGCCATTGGCGGGGACTGCCTGCCGCGAAAATTCGATCGCCCTGCGCGCCACGTCGCGCTGCATTTTTCCGCTGTACTTGGCGATACGCTCGACGCGGTGGCGGTAACGGTCGCGGGTGGCGAAATCCATCAGGCTGTAGACAGCGGCCGGATCTTCGCGCAGCGTCTGATCCACCACGCTCATGGTTTCGACGAACTTGCGCCAGTCGAGTGAACTGAGATGGCGCAGGCTGCCGATGCTGTTGCTCATCGAAACCTGGTTGGCGGCCTGCTTCTGGTTTTCCTCCTGCACCATCTGCTGGATGGTCCAGCCGGATTCGGATAGCCGCTGTTCGATCCAGGTGAGCGGCAGCGCGAGAGACGGGCCCTGCCCTTGCAGCCGGCGCGTGAGTTCGGCGACGAAGCTGCTGTCCATCGGCGGGTTAGAACGCGCCATGTCGGCGATTACGATGATGAGGTTCTTGGGATCCTTCTCGCTGGTTTCGATCAGCTCGTCGGCCCAGCGGTCGGCCAGGTTGCGGCTGATGCGATCGGCGGCGACGCGCGCGGAGACACGGCGGAGATTTTCGATCAGCGCGAGGCGCAGCATGATCGGCAGCGCCCACAACTCACCGAGATCGAGAGGGGTCACTTTTTGATACGCGTCGACGAAGCCGCTGAGGCTTTCGGAATCGACGCGGCCATCGCCGTGCGAAATGATCTCGAGTGCAATTTCGTAGACCCGGGGAAATCCCGCGTTCGGGCCATCGAGGAGGCGCGGCAATTCACGGCTATAGGGCTTGGGCAAGTGCCGCTTAGCGGTGCGAATCTGCTCCTCGATCAGGTAGAAATTATCAAGCAGCCACTCGCCGGCGGGAGTGATCTGGCGGTTGGCGATGACTGCCTCGGTCATCAGCTTGTGGACGCCGACCAGGACGGACTCGTTTTCGGCCAGGCGCGCCAGCAGTTGATCGGGCGCGGGCCCGGGACTGACACGGTGGCGACCGGCCAGAGTTCCGCCGTGCTGCTTCATTTGCCCGGCGCTAAATAGTTCGGAGCGCAGCGGCGGGGCGTCTCCGTACTTGCCCGAGCCGTTACGTGAAAGGTTGAGGTGGAGCAGGTTCTCAACGAGCGCTTTGCTGCTCTCCTTCAGCTTGATATTACCCTTGTTTAGCAACACCGTAGGTACGCGCGTGCACGGCGGTGGCCCAAGTGCGGCAGCGCACTTTTCGCGAGGCGAGAACGCCACGTCAATCGGAGCCGCGACGATTACGGAGCGGTGGACGCGTGACCACCGCTCCGTAACCGTTCGCGGCCACTCAGCTCTTACTAGCGGGGGTAGCGGATGCGGTGGGTCACGTAGACCAGGCCCGTTGGGACGCCGCGGCTGTAATCGACGCGGAAGACGATCTGCGCGCTTTGATGAGCGGGGCGGGTGCGATCGAAGACGCGGGAATCCAATTCGGACACGAAGACCGGCTCGGTGAGTTTGCGGGTGATGTAGGCGCCGGTTTGCGCGCGGTCGCCGAAGACGTTGAGGACCTCTCCGCCGTTGGGGAGATGGATGCTGGTTACGACCGCGAAGTCGGGATTGCTCTCGTCGCTATCCATCATGAGAGTGTTCGTCGACAGAGGATAGCGGGCAAACTCGCCGGGCCTCGGTTCCGCGTTCACGATTCCCGCGAATTTCTCGCCTGTGACGTGTACCGGAGGGCGGAAGTTCAGGTCGGCGAAGAGGTCGATCAGGAGCGGCGCGGTCCGCGGCTGGCCCATGATGATGACGCGGCGCCCGGACAAGCCACCGGCGGAGAGCGAGCGGGCGGAAACGAAGGTGGCGGTAGAGTGCAGGCTGCGCAGGAAGCGGTCCAGATTGACGGCCGCGCCGATATCGTCGAACGGCGCCCAGAGGTTCCATACCGGAAACGCGGGATGGTGCAAGGGCAGCTTGTCGGCGATTTCCAAATCCTCGGGGACGTTGGCGTGGTAGTTGCGCTCGAACCCCTGCTTCGAGCGGAAAAAGAGAGGGGTACCGACGGCGACAACGACATTCGTAGAACGGAAGCCGGTCCACACGGGACTGGAGATCAGCTCAATGGGAGCGAGGCCGGAGGGACGGGTGGCCCGCCAGACGAGAGCGGCGGCGAGCACAACGAGGGCGAGCGCTCCGGCACCAGAGAGGACGCCTGACCAGAAGCGGTCGCGCGGCACCGGAGGCGGACCGGGTTCGACCGCCGGCGCAAGGTTCGGCGGAGGAGGGACGTACGGCTCGACGTAAGGGCGGTAGGTGTTGCGCTCAAAGCGCAGGCGGTAGGGCTGACTCTGGCCCTCTCCGGCGTAGTACTCGTCGAGTTTCTGCCGGAGGCGGCGCATTTCGACACGAACGATGGTATCGAGCTTGGGATTGAAATCCTTGCGGCCGAAGGCGTTGGCCCCGATGGCGGTCTCCGACCAGACGGAAGGGTCGGCGCTGATGGCGGCATCGCGGAGATAGAGGATGAGGCGCCTGAGTTGGCCGCTGCGGCTAAATGTCTTGCTGAGGAGGAGTTGGTCCAGCGTGTCGGTGAGAATAGAGGATGACGAAGGCCCTCCGGACGCGCCGGAGAGTACTTTTTCCGAGTCTACGTGTGAAATCTCGCTATCGTTACTTCCCACAGAAAACCCCAAGGGATCAACAGGTTAGAGGCCGAAATTCACGTGAATGTCACGTTACGGACCAACATCATACTTCATTATCACTCCCCCAATGTGCGTTCGTCGATGGATAATGATCGGCATCGGTCTTTATTGTCGACATTCCGACAGCCCGGGTCGGCTGTTGGAGAACTCAAACTCAACGTTGGAGGGTAATCCATGTCTCGCAAGCAACCTTTCCTTGCGGTCCTCAGCGCGCTCGCATGTTTCGGGCTGGCTGGTACCGCACTTCACGCGCAGACGAGTTTCGGACGCATTTCCGGAGTCGTTACCGACGCAACCGGCGGCTCCATTCCCGGCGCCACCATCAAGATCAAAAATACAGACACACAGAATGTGCGTACCGTGGAGAGCGACTCCAACGGTCTTTATGTGGTGACCAACCTGCCGGTTGGCCCGTACTCGCTGGAAGCTTCGCAAAAGGGATTCCAAAGTCAGCAACAGAACGGCCTGAACGTGGTGGCCGACGGCCGTCTGACGGTAGACTTTAAGCTGCAAGTGGGCGACGTCAGTTCGACGGTGGAAGTCACGGCGCAGACCGGGGAAACCCTGAACACGACCTCGGGCGATCTCTCGCGCGTGATCGAGACGAAGCAGGTCGACAACCTGGCGCTGAATGGCGGCAACTATGTCGAACTGATGACGCTGATTCCGGGCGCGGTGGTGACCAACCCCGACCAGTTCAGCGTGACGACGAGCCTTTCGGCGACCAACCAGAACATCAATGGGAACCGCAGCGACTCGCAGAACCTGACGGTGGACGGAGCGTTCAACCTGGTGGCCGGCAGCAACGGCAGCCTAATGAACAATGTGAACTCGAACTTCATTCAGGAAGTGAAGATCTCGGCATCGAACGCGGGCGCGGAGTATGGCCGTACGGCGGGCGTGGCCTTCAACATTGTTACCAAGAACGGCACGAACCAGTTCCACGGCTCGACCTTCGAGACTTTCCGCAACGATAAGCTGGACGCGCGCAACTTCTTCTCGGTACAGAAGACGAAGCTGCGTTACAACGATTTCGGGTACACGATCGGCGGGCCGATCAAGAAGGACAAACTGTTCTTCTTCTGGGGACAGGAATGGAAGCGGCTGCGGCAGAACGCGAATCCGACGCGCGTCACGGTGCCGAGCACCGCGATGCTCAACGGCGATTTCAGCAGCGTGGCACAGATCTTCTTCCCGGGCACGAAGAACCCGATCCCCGGCAACAACATCGCGTCGCTGATCACGCCGGACGGCCGGGCCGTCGCGGCCGTATTCAAGGGCCAGGAAAAGCTGGCGTCCTTTTTCAACGACGCCAACGTTTCCAACAACGCGATTCTCCAGCCGGACAATCCGCTGAACTACCGGCAGCACCTGGTGCGTATCGACTACCACATTAACGACAAGCACAGCCTGTACGGCCGCTGGGTCTCCGACCGCAACAGCCTGGTCGACCCGTTCGGCACGTTCTCCGGCTCCAACCTGCCGACCACGCCGACGCTGCGCGGACGTCCGGGCGAGAGCTTCCTGCTGGCCGAGACGTGGCTGTTGAGTCCGAGCATCGTGAATGAGTTCCGCATCAACGCGAGTTGGGCATCGCAGAACATTCCGCCGTATGGCGACACTTGGCAGCGCGCGACGTACGGCTTCCAGTTCCCCTACGTGTTCCCCAACGGCACGGGTAATTTCCGCAACGGAATTCCGGACGTCTCGGTTTCCGGTTACTCGAATTACAAAGGCCCCTCGTTCGCGCTGCATTCGCCTTCGACGGATGCGCAGGTGGCGGACAGCATTTCGTGGATCCACAGCCCGCACATCGTGAAGGCCGGCTTCGTGATGATCCGCGACCGCGTGGACCAGAACGGCCGTTCGTCGTACACGGGCAATCTCACGTTTAACAGCAGCGGCAACACGAACACGACCGGCAACTCGCTGGCCGATGCGCTGCTCGGCAATTTCCGCACGTACAGCGAAGCCAGTGCGGACCCGATGGGCTTCTTCCGCTTCTCGCAGCCCGGCGCGTTCGTTCAGGATAGCTGGAGAGTGAGCCGCAAGCTGAGCTTGGACTTCGGCGTTCGCTGGGAATGGCTGCAACCCTGGTACACGCAGGCCAACAATATGGCCAACTTCGTGCCCGCGTTGTACGACCCATCGAAGGCGGTCACGGTGACGAGCGCCGGCACGGTGGTGCCGGGTTCGGGCAACCTGTACAACGGACTGATTCGCGCGGGCGACGGAATTCCGTCATCCGAGATAGGCCGCGTTCCCGGTTCGACCAGCGCTCTGTTCAGTTCGATTCCCGCCGGGGCGCCGCGCGGGTTCTTCCAGGCGCAGAATATGTTCTCGCCGCGTTTCGGCTTCGCGTATGCCGCTACGAGCAAGACGGTCATCCGCGGCGGCTACGGCATGTTCTTTGCCCGTCCGCAGGGGAACATGATCTTCTCGCAGTTAAACGTGCCGCCGATCACGCTGCTGTCGCAGTTTGAAAACGGCAACCTGTCGAATCCGGGCGGAGCGGCCGGAGTGCTCGCGGTGAACGGCAACATCACGGCGATCGACCCGAAGGTGGTCAACGGCTACTCGGAGCAGTTCAGCCTGGGTGTGCAGCGCGAGTTGCCGAAGGGTCTGTTCGCCGAAGTGTCGTACGTCGGCAACCTGGGACGGCATCTGCTGCGGCAGCCGAATATCAACCAGGTGGACTTCGCGCTGAATGTGGCGAATGCGGCTCTGCCCGCGGCGCAGCGCGCCACCACCGCGACGCTGGTTCCGTACAAGGGCTACTCGAACATCACGCAGTACCGCAGCGATTCGACCTCGAACTACAACGCGCTGCAGGCGTACCTGAATAAGCGGAAGGGCAACATCTTCTTCACGGTGGCTTACACGTACTCCAAGGCGCAGGGCGATTCGAGCGCGCAGGGTGACAATCCGGAAAACTACCTGGATCGTCATTACAACTACGGTCCGCTGAGCTTTGACCGCCGCCATGCTTTCGTGGCGACCTATGTCTGGGCACTGCCGCGCCTGGCGAATATGAATCCGGTGGTGCGTACGGCGTTTGGCGCATGGCAACTCAACGGCGTCATTCGTCTGCAGACGGGCCAGTATTACACGGTTACCGGTAACACGTCGATTGGCGGACGGCGCGCGGATTATGTCGGTGGACCGATCCAGGTGACCGGCGATGCGCGGACGATCAACAACTGGGTCAACCGCGCCGCCTTCGCGAGCGCTCCCGACAACCGCTTCGGCAACTCGCCGGTCGGCAACGTCCAAGGGCCGGGGCTGCAGACGTACAATCTGTCGGTCAGCAAGACCTTCCAGATTAAGGAGCGATTCCGCCTGCGGTATCAGGCGGATTTCTTCAACGCGTTCAACATCGCCAACTTCACTGGCCTGAATACGAATCTGGCCAGCACGGCATTTGGGACGTTGCCGACGGCTTACCCGCCGCGGAACATTCAGATGCAGTTGAAGATGACGTTCTAGGGACGGGAACTCAAAGGGAGAACGCCGGCGCGAGGATCGAATCCTCGCGCCGGCTTTTTATTTTGGGGGACCGATACAATGTGGACTTATGTCTGACTCGAGGCGGCAGTTTTTCCGGCGGGCTTGTGCGGCGGTGATGGTGGGGACGGCGGGGTGCCGGAGGACGGCGAATGAAAGTGCGGCGTTGCCGCCGGGGGCGCCGCCGGCGTTTGGGACGGCGCCGGACGCGGGGCCTCCGGTGTCGACGACGACGTTTGAGGAGGCGGAGAAGCTGGTGCAGTTCTCGCTGAGTCCGGCGGAACGCGAGATGGCGGCGGGGAACTGGCGGAGGAGTCTTGCTCCGGTGTACGAGCGGCGGACGGGGCCGCGAAAGTTCGCGCCGCCCGCGAATGTGGCGCCGGCGACGCGGTGGGATCCGGTGCTGCCGGGGATGCAAGCGGGAGCGGCGCGCGATCGGTTTGTGCGGAGTGCGGGCGCGGCGACGGCGCTGCCTGGGAATGACGCGGAGATCGCATTTGCGCCGCTATGGAAATTGGCGCGGTGGGTCGAATCGCGGCAGATCACGTCGGAGCGGCTGACGCAGTTGTATCTGGATCGCATCGCGCGGTTCGATCCATAGCTACGGTGCGTGATCACGCTGACGCGCGAACTGGCAATGGCGCAGGCGCAGCAGGCGGACCGAGAGATCGCGGCGGGACACTATCGCGGTCCACTGCACGGGATTCCGTGGGGCGGCAAGGACCTGCTCGACACGGCGGGAATTGCGACGACGTATGGCGCGGAGCCGTACCGCAATCGCGTGCCCACGCGGGACGCGGCGGTGGTCCAGCGGCTGCACGATGCGGGCGCGGTGCTGATCGCAAAGTTGAGTTTGGGCGCACTGGCGCTGAACGACATCTGGTTCGGCGGGCAAACGATGAATCCGTGGCTGCTCGAGGAAGGCGCGTCGGGATCGAGCGCGGGGCCGGGTGCGGCGACGGCAGCGGGGCTGGTGGGCTTCTCGATCGGCAGCGAGACGGGAGGCAGCATCGTGAGTCCGAGCATGCGGTGCGGAGTGACGGGACTGCGTCCGACGTATGGGCGCGTGCCGCGGACGGGCGCGATGACGCTGTGCTGGAGTTTGGACAAGCTCGGGCCGATGACGAGGAGTGTCGAGGATGGGCTGCTCGTGCTGCAGGCGATCTCCGGGCCGGACGCGGGCGATGTTGCGAGTGTGCCAACTCATCTGGATTTCGATGCGTCGGCGGGCGTGGCGGGATTGCGCGTGGGATATTTTCCGGCGTGGATGAAGGAGAGTCCGGCGACGGATGTGGATCGCGCGGCTCTGGAGACGGTGCGCAAGCTCGGGATGACGCCGACCGAAGTATCGCTGCCGGACTGGCCGTACAATTCGCTGAGCTTGATTCTGTTTGCGGAGGCCGCGGCGGCATTCGAAGATCTCACGCTGGGCGGGCATCTGAAGGAGTTGAAGGCGCAAGTGCCGGATGCGTGGCCGAATCTTTTTCGGCAATCGCGCTTTCTTTCGGCGGTGGATTTCGTGCAGGCGGACCGGCTGCGGCGGAGCGTGGCGCAAGAGATGGCGCGGATTTTTTCGCAGGTGGATTTGCTGCTGGTGCCGTCGCTACGCGATGAGATTCTGACGATCACGAACTTTACAGGGCATCCGTCCTTGACGCTGCCCGCGGGATTCGTGGAAGTGGCGGCGGCGCGGAGCGACTGGGCTCCGGACCCGAAAAATCCGCTGCCGAAGTTTTCGCCGCCTCGTCGAGTTCCGCATGGAGTGACGTTGATCGGGCGGTTGTTCGACGAAGGCACGGTGGGACGCGCGGGGCTCGCGATGAAGCGCGCGTTCGACATGACAGGGCAGCATCCGGGAGGGTTTGCGTGACGAGGCGCTCATAGACTCGTCCGCTGAAGAACACACACCGATCAGAGGGCGACCGTGACTCGCGCTTTGGCGAGCAAGGGAGCGCTCGTCATTAGACAGGCGCTCGGCGCTCCCCTGAAAATGACGCGCCTAAAAAGCGATCGTCAATTTCATCCCTTGTTGTGGCCCCGAACGGGGCCATGGCGAACTCCGTTGAAGAACACACGCCAATCGGAGCCGCGACGGTTACGGAGCGGTGGTCACGCGACCACCGCTGCCTGACGCTCGCGACCTCTCGCCGTTACGTTTACCCTCACCGCTCGGGAATCCGATACAAC
>JAOAPT010000550.1 GCA_025463045.1 Candidatus Solibacter sp. | reverse complement strand
CTTTCGAGTCGCAATCAAGGGACCCAAGGTTGATGTTTTCTCTAGTTATGGCCAAGTTAGTGGGCCACCGCTCCCCTGAAAATGAGGCGCCGAAAAGCGATATGCATTTTCATCCCTTGTTGCGGCCCCGGACGGGGCCATGGAAAACTCCCCTGAAAATGACGGGCCAAGAAGCGATCGTCAATTTCATCCCTTGTTGTGGCCCCGAACGGGGCCATGGAGAACACCGTAGAAGAGCACACTCCTATAAGATCCGCGAAGGTTACGGAGAGTTGGTCACGCGACCACCGCTCCCTAACGGTCGCGGCTCTGATTGGTTTACCTGCTTCGACGGAGTGCACGCGGCCGAGAAGGGTCGATCGGGCAACCGGCGTGCACAACATTCTCTAATGCAACAGCGCGCGGACGGGTGCGGCGAACAACGGGGTCGACGTCGGTGCGTCGGAGCCCGCTTCACTTTCGAGTGTCACCGCCACGAGGTCGGTGTCTGTTACCGTGCCTCGCTGCAGGTGCATCGCGCTGCCTTCGGTGGAGGACTGGAACATACCCGCTGGTTTCGGCTTGCCGCCTTTGGGGATGAGCCACATCTCATAAGCCTTGCCTGCGGGCGCGGGGCGCAGATTGCTGGCGATCAGCAGGACGCCCTGCGTCGGGTTGAAGAAGATCTTACCCTTCGGTTTGGGCTCTCCTTCACCAAACGTGGTGACCACCGTGTCGGGACCGTTGACGATTGCGAACGCCTCATTGACACGGGTGAGCTCGATGGTCTGCTGACGGTTGATATCGCGGACGCGAGAGATCTCGTTGCCGAGATCGCGCTCGCGTCCGGCGAAGTAGACGACTGCAAAGAGTGAGAGCGCAAGGGCGGCGGCGAGGAAGGGCGCCCAGCCGAAGCGGCGCTCCTCCACACCCACCGACGCGAGGATCCGGCGGCGCAGGCGCGGCGAAGGCGCAGCCGGCGATGCGGAGCCGCCCAGTAGGGCCGCGACTTCCCGAGCCTGCCTGATACCGTTCATACACACCTCGCATTCGCGATTCAGGTGCGAGCGGATTTCGCTGCGCTCGGGCTCATCCGCCACGCCGATCGCGTACAGTTCGTAATGATCGCGGAGTTCGTTGCAGTTCATGCCGACACCACCGCACCCAGGTCTTCGCGTAAATTCTTCAAGGCCGTGCGGACCCATGTCTTCACGGTGCCAAGCGGCTGGCCCATGCGTTCGGCCATTTCGGTTTGCGACAAGCCTTCGAAATACGCCAGCTCGATGACCTGGCGCTGATTCGGCGTAAGCTTTTCCACCGCCGACTTTACCTTGCGGGCTTTATCCGCACTTAACAGATCCTTCTCCATGTCGGTATAGAGCGCGGGATGATCTGTCTCTTCGAATTCCGTGGCGTTGCGTTCGCGCCCGCCGGCGCTGCGCAGGTAATCGATCGCGCGATTGCGCGCCACGGCGAGCAGCCACGGGCCGATCGAGCCCCTCTGCGCATCGAAGCCGTGGACGCGGTTCCACACGCGCAGGAAAGTTTCCTGTACCAGGTCTTCCGCGATCCCGCCGTCGCGCACCACACGCAAAATCAGCGAGTAGGTGACGCGTCCGTAGCGGTCGTAGAGTTCCGCGAGGGCTTGCGGATCGCGGCGTTGCATGCGCGCGACAAGACCCGTGTCGTCCTCTGCGGCGTGGATTGCCAGAAATATTGGAAGCAGCATCATCGAAGAGCCTCACCCGCTTTTCGGGCGCGTCTAATTGTATATACGAGTCGATGAGGGGATCAAGATTTAGCGCGTCGCAGAAAATTCTGCGTACGTTGCGAGGGCTAGTTAACCGAACGAAGTCGAAAGAAGTGTTCGATGCATTTTTTTCTTGACTTTATTCTCGATGCACCTTATATATGAATCACATTGCGATTTTCCAATCGCAAAATTTGATGTTAGGGAGAATCAATCGATGAAGAGCGCAACCAAGAAAGCCGCCCCGAAGAAAAAGGCTGCTCCGAAGAAAAAGAAGTAGTCTGGGCGCCGCCCTGAAGAAGGGCTGCTAACAGGTTCAAACTCCAAGGCCCCGGTTTTCCGGGGCCTTTTTCATTGTTTAAGCCTTTTCTCTCCGAATCTTCTCCCCCTCTCACTTCCTTTGCAGCAGCACCCGGAACGTCTCTCCCATGCCGAACAGAAGTGTCTTCAGCTGCATGCGTCGACGCAATTCCTCACCTGTGCCGGAGACGCCCAACGCCTCTGCGAACTGATCGCGCTCACCGGCCGCGAGTAAAGTTTGCGCGAGTGTCGTGAAGCTCTCCTTCACGAGTCCGCATGCGGAGCCCGACTCTTCGAGCGCGGTGAAGTTCACGTGCGCGGTGATGTCGCGCGCGCCGGGATCAGTCAACACATCGTCTTGCGCGGTGTGGCGGCGGTAGCCCATTAGAGTACCGGCGGGGAACCTCACGCTCTCCGCGCGCGTGATGCCGTAATCGATGGTCAGCACGTAGCCTTTAGTTAATGAATCGGCGATGCGCCGCATCCAGCGGAGCGCTTCGAGGTTGACCTCGTACCAACGACCTTCCTCGGGAGCGGGATAGTAGTCGTGCAGATAGCGGTGCATTTCTTCACCCACGGTTTCGCCGGTCACCCAGTAGAAGGCGTCGTCGTGGACCGCGACGCGCTGCACGTGGAACTCACCCTCTCTGAAGAGGACGGCGTCGACGGGCAGGGCATCGAAGAATTCATTGGAAAACACGACACCGGTGAAGTGTTCCGGCAGTTTTCCGGACTCGAGATCGACGGGAAGGTAGTTCCACTCGGAGAACGCGTCGGTCATCTCACGGCGGCCGGCGCCGAGTTCGACGACAGTGAACTCCGGCGGAGCTCCCATCAAGTGGAACAGTTCGCGAATCCGCGCCGCCATCAGGATGCCGAACACGGGCTGGATCTGTTCGGCCGTAAAGAAATCGCCTTCCTTGCCGAACGGGTCTGCAGCGCGGCGGTAATAGCCGTGCTCTGGATGATAGAGCGCAACCTCCATGAAGCGGCGGAACGTCACCGGCCCGGAGGCGCGGATCTCGGCGGCGAGCAACTCGGTAGCGAGCGTCACGGGCGTACGTCGCGGCTCTGCGGCGTGTGGAGGAACATCTCGACGAGGTAATCGTGCATGCAATCGTACAGGTAGCGCTGGAAGGTCCACGGGAATTGCGGATGATCGATGTCGCGGGGGTGGAGCGGCGCGTAATAGGTGTGGAGGCCGAGCCCTTTGTCTTTGAGCTCGATGACCAGCTCGATGCCGCCATTGTGCTCGCGGGCCGAGAAATCCAGCAGTGCGTGATCGTAGCGGCGCGTTTCGGCGAGCACTTTTTCCAGAGGGGTCACGGACTTATGCTAGCGTGAAAAACGATGGCGCTGCCGGCGACAATTCGCGTGAAGCTGAGCTCCGAAGCGGCGGGCTCGATCTCACTGACGCCGGTGGTGGCGCAGGAGATGGCGCTCCGCGATTTGGTCGAGCACATGCTTGGCATCACCGGGAAGAACGAGGCGCGAATTCGCGAGTTGCTGCTGCGCGGCTCCGTGGTTAGCGGCGCGTCGCGATTCCGGTGGGCCGGATGGGACGCGGATGCGGCCGATCTGCGCGAACTGCTCGCCACATTTCCCGATCCCAATCCCACGCTCGCCTTTCGTTCGGCGGAGTGCACGCGCGTGATCCTACGCGGCGGCCGCCAGACGATCGAGTTCACGCGCGAGGCCGGCTCTCGCAAGGGTCTCTTCCAGCGGAAGACGTATTGGGATCTGTTGATGGAAGTTCTCGGCGCGCCGGCTCCGGAGTATTCCGGGTACTCGTATCGCGATCGCTCGGATCGCTTTGTCCGCGAGTTGAGCGTCGTCGAAGTGGCAAAGCTGCGCGGTGCGTGCGACCTGGTGCGGTACAGCACGCTGCGAGATTTGCTTCGCACGATCGGCTTCACGCAGGCCGAGATCTACACCACGCGCAGCGGCTGACGCTATTCGTCGGGAGCCTCGCCCGTATCCTCAGCGCGGTTTTCGAATTTCGTCTGCGCGTGAAGGAAGACGAGGTTGACGGTACCGACCGGCCCGTTGCGCTGCTTGGCGATGATCAATTCCGCGAGGCCCTTGAGATCTTCGCGATCGCGATTGTAGACTTCTTCGCGGAAGATGAAGCCGACCACGTCGGCGTCCTGCTCGATCGATCCCGACTCGCGAAGGTCGCTGAGCACGGGGCGGTGATCGCCCTGGCGGGTTTCCACCGCGCGGCTCAACTGCGAGAGCACCATGAAAGGGCAGTTGAGTTCCTTGGCGAGCAGCTTGAGTCCGCGGGAGAGTGCGCTGACTTCCTGGTTGCGATTCTCGACCTTGCCGCGGGATCTCATCAACTGGAGGTAGTCGACAATCACCAGACCGATTTTGCCGCGCTCCGATTTCAGGCGGCGCAGTTTGGCGTGCATGTCCATCAAATGGAGTCCGGCGGTGTCGTCGATGTAAAGCGGCGCCTCGACGAGATCCTGCAGGGACGAGTTCAACTTGCGGCGTTCGTCCTGCGAGAGATACCCGGTGCGGAAGCGCTGGCTATCGACGCGGGCGGCGGCGCAAAGCATACGGGTGAGCAGCGACTCCTTCGACATTTCGAGGGAGAAGACGGCTACGGTTTGCTTCATCCGCAGGGCCACGTGCTGCGCGATGTTGAGCGCGAACGCCGTCTTACCCATCGACGGCCGCGCCGCGAGGATGAAGAGATCGCCGCCATGGAGTCCGCCGGTGTACTCATCGAGCTTCAGGAATCCGGTGCTGACGCCTTTGACACGCTTGCTGGGGTCGAGGAAGGCGCTGATGCCGCCTTCGTAGTTCTGCAGGATTTCGTCGGGATTGAGCAGGCCGCTTTTGACCTGCGCTTCGCCGAGTTTAAGCAGGGTCTCTTCGGCTCCGGCCAGAATCTCATCGGGTGCCTCTTCCGCCATCATGCAGCGGTTGATCATGTGCTGACTGGCGAAGATGATGGAGCGGAGGACGGCCTTGTCTTTGACGAGCCGGATGTAGGCGTCGACGTTGGGAATCTGGGGCAGGCCGTCGTCGAGCGAGACGAGGTAGCTCAGGCCGTCGCAGCTTTCGAGTTCGTTGAACTTCATCAACTCGTTGGCTACGGTGATGCGATCGATCTTTTCGCCGCGCTCGTAAACTTCGCCCATGCGCTTGAATATCCGGCGATGCTTCTCCAGGCTGAAGTCGTTGGTGTCGAGCGTGCCGGCGGCTTGGACGTAGAAGCTATCCTCCAGCAAAATCGACCCGAGCACGAAGCGCTCGGCATCTTCATTGGTGGGGAGACCTTTCTCGGAAGTGGTGTTCGAACCCGACATGGCGTAATGACTTAGGCTACGCTTCGGCGGGGCTTCCGGTCAACGGTTGGGAACGGACCAGGCGATTATTGTCTGTGGACGGAGTAACCGCTTACGCGCGCATGCGATGGGCATGGTTATCCTCAAACCTCCACAGGTTTTTCCACCGCTTTTCCGAAAACGCAGCTTGCTCTTTTTGTTTTAGCAGATCCGCCATAATCATGGGGAGGGATTTTACCGAGGAGAAAATGATGATGATGGCCGAATGGCTGAGTTCACCAAAGATGTGGACTGATGTTTTCGTGACGGGCGCGCCGCTGATCGAGAAGGTGATGCGTCCGGTCCTGGTGTACGGATTCCTGGTTGTGGCTCTGCGAGTGTTCGGCAAACGCGAACTGGCACAGCTCAATCCGTTCGACCTGGTGGTGCTGCTTTCGCTCTCCAACACAGTACAGAACGCGATCATCGGCAATGACAATTCGCTCACAGGCGGCGTGGTCGGCGCGTTGGCGCTGCTGATCGCGAACTACGTGGTAGTGCGCTTCCTCTTCAGGCACCGGCGGCTCGACCAGCTTTTCGAGGGCAAGCCGACGACGCTGGTCGACAAGGGGCATTTGAAAAAGGACGCGCTCGCCAGAGAGTTGCTCACCAGGAGCGAACTGCTGACGGTGCTCCACCGTCAGGGCTTCGACAGTCTGGAGGAGGTGCAGCAGTGCGTGTTGGAACCGGGCGGGACTTTCTATATCCAGCGGAAGACGCCGTCGGGCGACGAGAAGGCTCATGCGGAGGTGATGCGGGCGCTCGGGGAGTTGCGCGGTCAGGTGGACGCGCTGGTTGCGCGCGGGGCCAGGCGTGATGACTATAATTAGGATGACGGAGGAATGGGTGAGTGGTTGAAACCGGCGGTCTTGAAAACCGTTTGCGGGGTGACTCGCACGGGGGTTCGAATCCCTCTTCCTCCGCCATCTCGCTTCCTAGGGTCTAACGCGCTCTGCGGCTAAAGGCGGCGTGGACGCTGCTGCCGGTCGCTTGATTGCGACGGCGCAGCCTTGCTTTTCTGGTACGAACCGATCGGTTCCGAACCAATGTAGCGGTGACGGCCTTATTTGACCCGCTTCGCTTCGGCTTTTCCGGGTTGGAAATGGACCTCGTACGTGCGGCCGTCATTAAAGATGATACGAGCGGCACGCGGATCGCCCTCGATCGCCTCGACGGATTTGACCGGATCGGCAGCGCCGCTCTTGGCTGGGGCGAGCACGTAGAGGAGCTTGGCGTCGACGCCTTTCGCGGTCAGGATGCCGACCGGCGCGGGTCGGACTGCGCTCAGGCCGCGCGGCAGCCAGCCTTGGGGCGGATCTTCCTGGCCTTCGACGATGCGGAGCGTCACACCGGGATCGGGGCGCGCGGCAACGGTCAGGTTCGCCTCGCCGAGATTTTGCGTGACGGCGCGAACGCCTTCCGCTTTCACTTTCGCATCGAAGTGGAAGAGCGCGTCGTAGGTGTGCGGCTTGCCGTCCTTCGCCTGGAGCGTATCGAGCACGACCCAGAAGTCCGGCTTGACGAAGAGGACAGCGCGGGTGTGGGTGACGTTGCGCTTGACCTCGCCACCGAAGTTTTCGTCGAACGTAGCCTCGACGTAGTCGGAAGTTGGCATGGTCTTCCAGACGGCGGACAGCGGGTCTTTGACGACATACTGATCGCGGGGCGCGCCGCGGCGGCGCTGCGGTTCGCCATCGACGAGCACGACGTTGTGGCTCGGCGAATCGATGAAGTAGTTGCGCCACTTCGAGCGCTCGTAGGTGTAGTTGCCGGGATCGACGAGTAGCAGCTTTCCGAATGCCTCGACGATGATTTCGAGCTTATCTTCGTGCTGGTGACCGTAGCCGAACGGACCGCCATCGAACCAGAGGTAGCGCGCATCGGGATCCCAACTGGAGCGCATCACATAATAACCGGCCCAGCGGAAGGCGTGACTGGTCTCGGCGGGCGGTTTGCCTTCGTGGCCGTTGGTGGCGTACCAGCGGAAATCGGCGCGCTCCGGAAAGTATTCCACGGCCTCTTCGAGCGCGCGGCGCACGGGGTAGTAGTTGCCGTCCTGCACGCCTGGGAGGCGGCGATCGGGCATGGCGCCGTAGACATCGAAGTCGTACATCTTTTCGAGGCGCTTCAGAAAATCGGCGGGGAGCTCGCGCTCGTTGAGGCGCGCGATCTTGTAGACGGAGAGGAAATTACTCAGGCTCACGTGGTGATAGCCGCTCGAGAGCTCGACCTGCACGCCATCGGGATAGACCTGACTGTTCAGCTCGGTGTAGATCCACTTGGCGGCGGTATCGCGCCACGACGGGGCGGCGGTGAACTCGGGGAAGAGGACGCCGACGTAGTAGAGGCCATTGCCTTCCATGGCGAGCCAGTTGCCGGTGGTGTGGAAGGCCATCAGGTGGTGCGCGTGATCGATGTACGCGCGGAGAAAGGTGAGGAGCGCGTCGTCGGTCATCGCGGGGGCCCGGATGAAGCGGAACCAGAGTTCGGGCCACACTTCGGCGGCGCGGATGCCAGTCTCGATGGTGCGCCAGGCGGAGCGAGGAACGTTGGCGGCGTCCTTCGGCAGAAGACAGTCGCGCGCCCACGCAGTCATCTGGGCGACGAACTCGCGCGCGTATTTTTCGTCACCGGTGTCGCGGTAGGCGCGGGAGAGGGCGGACCATTCGGCGTGGCGGTTTAGCTGCCAGGTCCACTCGTTGTTCGGGGGATATTTGGAGTCAGGCTCGGCGGTCTTATCGAAGTGCCAGTCAATGGTGGGGCCGAAGGTGTGCGGATAGCCGATGCTCTGGAATTCGTGGCGGAGGGCGCGCTCGGCGGCTCCGGTGTCGGGGCGGAGAGGTTTGGGATTCGCCTTCTCGCCGGGGGCGATGTAGTATACGGGCCGGGTGCGGTGGCGGTAGTAATCGGCAAGCAGATGACGGGCGGTGGCGCGACCGTCGCTGCCGGATGGGGCGCGGACAGCGGCGGCGACCTTCTCGAGTCCGGGGGTGGCGAGATTCAGTTCCGAAAACAGATCGTCTTCGGACATGGTCTGGGCCCACATGCTTTGGGCACACCACGGAGCGGCGAGTACGAAAAACAGCAGCTTCACAATCGCCAGAGTATCACCCCGCTATCACCGTGCTCAGGTCTGTTGGATACTGAAGCAAAGCTATGCTGCACTACGACAATTTCATCAATGGACGCTTCACGCCTTCGACGGGCAAGGAGCGCATCACGGTCGTGAATCCCTCGACGGGCGATCCGATTTGCACGGTGCCTGACAGCACCGCCGCCGATATGGAAGCGGCGATCGATGCCGCGACCGCGGCGCAAAAGGCGTGGGGCAAACGTCCTGCGATTCAGCGCGCGCAGGCACTGCGTGCGATCGCCGCGAAGATCCGCGAGCAGGTGGAGCCGCTGGCGCGGCTGATCACCGAGGAGCAAGGTAAGACGCTCGGACTGGCGCGCGTGGAAGTGGCGTTCACCGCCGATTACATGGACTACATGGCGGAGTGGGCGCGGCGCATTGAGGGCGAGATTCTGGAGAGCGACCGTCCGGGCGAAACGATTCTGCTGTTCCGGCAACCGATCGGAGTGATCGGCGGGATTCTGCCGTGGAACTTCCCGTTTTTCCTGATCGCGCGGAAGGCCGCTCCGGCGCTGGTCACGGGCAACACGATCGTGATCAAGCCGAGCGAGGAGACGCCGCACAATGCTGTGAAGTTCTGCGAGTTGATGGCGCAGACGGACCTGCCGCCGGGGGTGATCAACATCGTCCACGGGCGCGGCGCGGGAGCGGGGAAGACGCTGTGCGCGTCGCCGAAGATCGGGATGATCAGCTTCACGGGGAGCGTAGAGACGGGCTCGGCAATCATGGCTGCGGCGGCCCCAAACATCACGAAGCTGAATCTGGAGCTCGGCGGCAAGGCGCCGGCGATCGTGATGGGCGACGCGGATCTGGCGATGGCAGTGCAGGCGGTGAAGTCGTCGCGGGTGATCAACAGCGGACAGGTGTGCAACTGCGCGGAGCGGATCTACGTGCAATCGAACGTGGCGGCGGAGTTCACCGATAAGCTGGCGGCGGCGATGAAGAGCTCGGTGTGCGGGAATCCGCTGGGTGAGACGGAAGTGGAGTACGGTCCACTGATCAATCAGGCGGGATTCAATAAGGTGGACGCGCTGGTGCGCGGCGCGGTGGCGGCGGGGGCGACGCTGGTGACGGGCGGCGCCCGGCACGAATTGGAAGGCGGGTATTATTACCAGCCCACGGTGCTGGCGGATTGCCGGCAGGATATGGATATTGTGCGGCGTGAGATTTTCGGACCGGTGATCCCGGTGGTGAAGTTCGACGATCTGGATCAGGCGATCGAGATGGCGAACGATTCGGAATACGGGCTGACGTCGAGCATCTACACGCGCGATCTGAATACGGCGCTGCGGGCCTGCCAGGAGATTCACTTCGGCGAGACGTACATCAATCGCGAGAATTTCGAGGCGATGCAGGGCTTCCATGCGGGCTGGCGGAAAAGCGGCGTGGGCGGCGCCGACGGCAAGCACGGGCTCTACGAGTTCACGCAGACGCACGTGGTGTATATGCAGAGAGGGTAGTGCGGGGTATCTCCATTGTAGTAACATTGGAAGTACGAGGTGTGCGATGCTCAAGAAGCTTACCAAACACGGGAACAGCCTGGCGCTGGTAATCGACCGGCCGATTCTGGATCTGCTGAAGATCGACACGGACACGCCGTTGGACATCAGCACGGATGGCACGCGCCTGATCGTGGCTCCGGCGGCGACGCCGGTCGCACGGAAGAAAAAGTTCGATGCGGCGCAGGAATGGGCGCATAAGAGGTACGGGAAGACATTTCAGAAGCTGGCCAAGTAACGGACTCGTGTGAACCCACTCTTTCTTTCGCTTGATGAAGTGCTGGAGATGCACCAGCAGCAGATTGATCGATACGGCGGATCGGCCGGTATTCGTGATTCCGGGGGGCTCCACTCCGCGCTGGCGACTCCGCAGGCTACGTTCGACGGCGTGTACCTTCACCCGTCGATACCGGCCATGGCTGCGGCGTACCTGTTTCATCTCTGCCAGAATCACGCTTTCGTCGACGGCAACAAACGCATCGGCGCGAACGCGGCGGTTACGTTTCTGTTGATGAATGATTGGGAGCCAGACTTCGAACCGGATGAACTTACCGAGCTCGTGTTGTCGGTGGCGTCCGGCGTGATGGACAAGGCGCGGGTGACAGTGCTCTTCGAAACGCACTGTCGGCCGAGCGATACTGCTCTGATTGAGTAGAGGCGACTACCAGAGATACCTGGCACGGGCGGGGAACTCGCTGACGTCCACGACGTGCTTTGCGGGGGCATCGAGGCGCAGCGCGGCGGCGAAGGGCGGGGGTTGGGGGCCGAGGAAGAAAATATCTTTAGCCGCCGATGAATGCCGATGAACACGGATAACACTCCGCGCTTTTTACTGGACTATGATAGTGGCGCGAGTGAAGGCGAATTTGCGGCCTACTTCATCGACGACGTTGATCTGGCAGATATACTCGCCGCGCGTTACTTCCTTGAGCGGGATCTGCAGCTGAACGGGCACTGCTTCGGGACGCGTGGCATTCAATTGGGTGGCGTCGATCGGGCCGACCTCGAACGTCTTCACGGACTTCTTATTGAAAAGGCTCATGCTGACTTTGACGCGGCGTGCCTTGGTGTCAGCGGGATCGGGTAGCGCATCGTACACGTCGAAGTTGACGTAGAGATTCTGCGTGCGGCGGAAGACGCGGGTGATGTTGGGGATCACCTTCTGATCGCCGACAATCAGCGGATTGGCCCGGAGCGCCTTGCGCGAGAGGCGCTCGGCTCCGCCGACGGCGGCGACGACGGGCTCGCGCTGGGTGCTCCAGATCACGGTGCTCATCTTCAGGCCCGACGTATCGGCGCTGAGGTCGGGGATTGCGAAACGGGTTTCGAAGGTGCCCATCTTGCCGGTGATGTTTTCGCGCACGACGAACTTCATGCGGTACTTGCCGGGCTCAAGGGTGAAGCCCGCGTCATACTGGAAGCTCTTGCGGCCGGCGGTCGCGGCCTTGCCCTGATCGAGCTTCACCTGGATGTTGTCGCGAACGTTGCCGACAACGGCGTGGCGCTCGTCCTGAATCTGTCCGGCGAAATCGAACTGTGTCACACTGGCGCCGCCCTTGCCGGCGAGCGCCACGACGGAGCCCGGAATCTTGATCGACACGGGGACGAAGTAGGCGGTGGGGGAGACGCGGAAGTAATCGATCTGGAGCGCGAGCGGCAGGTCGGTGGCGGGGTCGCCGGCGGAGAGCGCTTCCTTGAGTTGCTGCTCTTTATCCTGCGCGTTGAGCTTGCCCCACACCTTATCGGCGTAATAGCCCTCGCGATGCTCGACCTTGGACACGAGTTTGTTCGAGAGCTTGACGGTAATCTTGCGGAACTTGCCATCGGCCGCGCTGTTGGTGCTGTAGTAGCCGAGCAGGTAGTAGCTGCCCATCAACTCCTGCGTTCGGGCGATGCCGAGCGCGATATCATTGCTGTCGAAGAAGCTTTTGCCGCCGGTTTCAGCCGCAAGCGTGTAGAGCGTGTCCTGCGAACTGAGCTGCGCGGCGCGCTGCGAATTGATCACTGAGCCATTGAAGATGCCTGCGCCTCGCGATCCGCCTTTGGCCGCACCTCCGCCGGGAGGGTCGGCGGTGAGGCCGCGGGTATCGATGGCGTAGATGGCGAGATTGGCTTTTGTCGCGGCGTTGATGGCGGCTTGCAACTGCGCTTCGTTATCGAGTCCGCTGCGGCTCACGCCGCCGGAGAAATAGACCAGTGCTTTCTTCTCGGGGAAGCTGGCGAGCATCTTGGCGGCCTGCTCGATCGCGGCCAATTTCTTGTCGGTGGCGAAGATGTTGAACTCGGTCTCGTCGGCGACAAAGGCGGCCTGGGTATCCTCGCCATTCTCATCGCCGGTATCGGCGAGCGCGGCGAGTTCGCTCGCCTCGCCGATCGGGAGCGTTTTGATGACGTGCGTCAGGACATCGCGGTCACCGGTGAAGTCGCTGAGGACCTGAATGGTGCTCGCGTAGAAGAGCACGGCGACCATGTCGTCCTTCGTGATGTTCTTCTTCAGATATTCGAGCGCGCCATCCTGGGCACGCAACTGGTCGGGCACCTGCATGCTCGAAAAATCGAAAAAGAAAACCATTAGGCGCTTGTCGTGGTATTGAATCTGCCCGGGCGTCGCGGAGGTGATGTCCGTCTTGGGCGCGGGCGGCAGGGAGAACTGATCCTCGAGCGTGATTTCCTTCGGCGGATCGGGCGTAGACGATATCTTCTGGTATTCGAAGACGGAGATCTTCTGCGGCTTGCCGTCTTCGAGCACGGTGAAGTCGCCGGCCTTGAGGCCCTCGACTGTCATCCCCTGTTTGTCCTTGGCGGTGACGTCGACGATCACCAGGTTGGCGTTCGCCTTGAAGACGGTCGTAGCGCCGCTCGAGGACGCCTGCGCGTTCGGCGTCGAGGGCGGCGTGGTCTGCTGCGCGCCGGCAGGCATTGCGATCGCGAGGGCGAGTACCGTGGAGGTGAAATTCTTGATGCGCATCAGGTCCTCAGAAACTGAACCGCGTGCTCAGCGAAATGGCACGGGTTCCGGAAGCCGCGACCGGCAAGCCGTAGTTGGATGAATTCACGGTGGTGCCGATGCTGGTGATGGTCACGTGGTTGAGCACGTTGGTTGCATTGGCGGAGAACGTGAGCGTGCGCCGCGATTCGCCGAGGCGGAACGCGCGATTCATGTTCGAGTTCACGGTGACGCGGAAAAGGCCCGGGATGGTCATGCGGCCCGCGTTGCCGAACTGTCCGGCGGCCGGCGTGGTGAAGGCGAGCGTGTTGAAGTATGGGGCGTCCGGTGTGTGAATTGGCAGGCCGGTGGCCTGGGCGCGGAGGCTGCCGCCGGCTGCGAGTCCGCCGGTGTTGGCCAGGTTGCCAGAGACCTTCGCGGTGAGCGGCGTTCCGGTGGTGGCGTTGAAATTTCCCTGCATGTTCCAACCACGCAGCACTTTGGTTTTCCAGCCGCCGTTGCGCAGCAGGCCGCGAACACCGACCGGCGAGGAGAGCTGGAACCCGGTGGTGATGTTGTGGCGCTGATCGAAGGTGGAGAGTCCGCGCTCGAGGTGGCGATTATCGAGGAACTGCACGACGGTGCCGCCCGTGCCGTTGAACGTGGACGCGTCGTCGATGCCCTTGGAAAAGGTGTACAGCGAATTCGCCGAGACGCTGCGCGAGAGGCGTCGTGTAAGGCGCAACTGGCCCGCGTTGTAGCTGGAGTTTCCGCCCTGCGTCTGATAAGTGAAGCTGGTGGCGTTCTTGATTTGCAGGTCGCCGTTTGAAATCGAGGTGGTGGTGGCGCGGTTCGGATTTTCGAGAATGCCGAGGTGCGTGCCCTTGGTGCCGATGTACTCGGTATCGAGCACGAGTCCATGCGGCAGCGTGTGCTGGATCGTCAGGTTCCAGGTCTGCGCGTAGGCGATGCGGAAGTTGGGATCGATCGCATAGGTGTTGGTCAGGGTGGCGGGCGAGGTCGCGAAACCGTTCTGGATGGTGAGCGGTGCGGTCACCGAAGTGGTGAGCGAAGCGGAGGTGGCGAACGGCGGCTGGGCGGCCATGGAGTTGGCGATCTGCGCGTAGGAGGAGCCGCTATAGAACACGCTGTAGCCGCTGCGCACGATGGTGTTGCGCTTCTGGAAGGGACGCCACGCGACGCCGAAGCGCGGCGAAAAATCCTTCGGCTGCGAGCGCACGATGCTGTTCGGCAGGCTGCCCGAGTACGGCCCCGCCTGTCCCGAGGTGACGACCGCGACGGCGGTGAAATCGGGGCTGACGTCGAGGCTCGCGAGATGGCCGCGCAGTTCCGTGTATGGCGCGAAGTATTCGTAGCGCAGTCCGACGTTGATGGTGAGCTTGGCGTTGACGCGGAAATCATCCTGCGCATAGGCGCTGGTCGACCAGCTACGGAAATAGTTGTTGGAGCTGCCGAAGCGGAGGGAGCTCGATTGCGGCAGGCCGAGCAGGAAATCGGCGAAATCGTAGCCGGTGCCTTTGATGGGCAGGCCGGCGGAATCGAGCGCGCTGGTCAACAGGCCGCTGAAGCTGAACGAGCCGCGCGCGTTCTGATAGTTCGTACTGTTCTGCTGCAGGCGGTTGTAGCTGAAGCCGAAGGTCATGTTGTGCTTGCGCTTGAGCACCCAGGTGATGTTGTCGCTGAAGGTGACGGTCTGGTTGCGGCTGAGGTTCGGAGTGCCATCGCTGAGGCCGGAGAAGTTGGTGAAGGAGAGGCTCGGCGGGCCGTAGTTGATGGGGTCCTGCGAGGTGCCGGCGATCCCGAGCTGCGCGGCGATGTTCTGCGAGTAGGCGAAGAACGGATCGTTCTCATTGCGATTGCGGCTCAGGGAGATATTCGCGCTGTTGTTGAGGCGCGGGCGGAAGCTGTGGCTCCAGCCGGTGGAGAAGCTCATGCCGTTGCCGAGGCCGCTATCCAGGAAACCGTAAAGCTGGTGCGAGTGGTTGGTGGAATTCTGTTTCTGGAAATTGAAGTTGAGGCGATCTTTGTTATTGAGAGGCGCGTTGAAGCGGACGCCGATATTGCGGCTGTTGCTCGGATCGGTAATCACGAAGCGGTAGTTCTGCACGATGCTCGCGTAGGTCGGATTCGGGAAGAAGGGCAGAAGACCGGCGGACGCGGAGTTGAAGCGCTGCTTGGGGATGAGGTTGCCGGGAAAGGGCGAGTTGTTGAGCGGGTCGTAAATGGTAACGGGCGTGTTGGCGACGACGGCCTGCGAGAAATCGCCGGCGCGTTCGGCGGCCGTGGGGACACTGCCGATCATGCTGCGGCCGTTGCGGTTGATCGACGTGCCGAAGCTGATCGTATATTGCGCGCGCTGCCAGTTGACTATTTTGGGGATGCGTAGCGGTCCGCCGATATTGGCGTTCAGGGTGTTCTGCGCCGAGTACGGTTTCTGCGCGGTCTGGCCATTGAGTGAATAGGGTGCGGCGTTGAAGGCGGAGTTGCGCACATTGAGCGCGATCGAGCCGGAGACCGGAGGCGTGGTGCGCCGCCGGTTGCCGAAGCTGGCGAACTGGCCATTGAAGGGACCGCGACCGCCGCGTCCCCCGGGACCGCGACCGTTCTGATTCTGGCCGAGCCCGCCGCCGCCGCGTCCACCACCACCGCCACCTCCGGCGCCAAATCCACCACCACCGCCACCGCCTCCTCCGAAGCCCGCTGGTCCGCCGCGACCGCCGCCATCGCCGAAGCCCGCGGGTCCGCCGCCGCGTCCACCACCGCCGCCATCGGGATTGCCGGCGGGTCCGATGCCGAAGCCGCCGTTAATCGCGCTGGCGCCGAAGCCGCCGAGGCCGAGGCTGTCATTGGTCAGGGTCGCGCTCATTCCGGGAGGCAGGCCCATGCCGTTCTGCATTCCCTGGGCGGCGGAAATTGCTCCGCCGTTGCCACCGGGTCCGCCGGGTCCGCCCGGACCACCCTGTCCGCCGCGTCCGCCGCCGAGCGCGCGCTGGCGGCGCGCTTCGTCGTCGCTCGATTGCTCGAGGCCTCCGCTCATGCTGCCGTTGAGCGCGAGGGCATCGTCGTTCTCCGCGCCGAGGTCCGCGGACTGCGCCTGCGGATCGGCGGCTGCTGCCTGGCCTTCCGCCGTGGCGCGTACTTGTGCATTTTGGAATCCGGGTTGAGCCTGGCCTGGTGCTCCGCGTCCGGGACCGCGGCCGGCGGCGCCGGGTACTCCGCCGCGTCCATTCGCCGTGGCGTCGGCCTGCTGCGCGGCGGGGAAGCGTCGACCATCGGGTCCGCGAGGGCCGCGTACCTGGCCGCGTCCGGCGCCTTGCCCCTGGGCGGGCGTCTGTCCGGTCACCGGGCTGGCCGGGAGCGGAGCGGGCGAGGCGATGGAAGTGTTCGGCGAAGTTGGCGCGGTCGCGCCGGAGGGCGCGTTGCGCTCGGCGAGCTTGGGCATGTTGAGCACCCAATCGCGCGTCTGCGACGTGTCGCCCACGGAGATCTTTCCGGTGGCCGGCGCGAACTCGAACATGGTGACTTCGATTTCCCACGTGCCGGGGATGAGATCGAGCGAGTAGCGGCCATTCTCATCGGTGAACGCGAGGACTTTAGCGCCCCCGTTGCGCGCGGTCACGGTCGCCCCTGGCACCAACTGGTCCGCGGCGCGCACCACCCCGCTGAACTGCGCCGCCTGCGTCGGGAACGGGCAGAACATTGCCACCATCAAGAAGAAAATGAGAGTCCAGCGCATTGAATTAAACCCGGGAGGGGCATGCTTCGGCTTGCCCGGCGGAATGTAGTCCTTCAAAATTAGTTCTCGTTTGGAGCCAATAAGTTCCAATGAATCTGGCGTAAAGCGGTGTTTCGGGGTTACACAGGCGATTCCGGGCCGGCAGGGAGTTTTTGCTTGACCTTCGCCCTATCGATCAACGAGAATCAGCCTGTCGTGTGTCTTAAATTCATTCTCTTTACCTCCTTCTCCGCGTGTCTCCTGGTGCTGCCCGGGTTCGCCGGAGAGGGCCTCTGGCCGTACAACCAATTTCCCACCGCCACCATCAAACAGAAGCATTCGTTCGATGTGGAGCCGGCATTTCTGGATCACCTGCGGCTGTCGTCGGTGAGGATCGGGAACGGGTCGGGCGCGTTCGTGTCGCCGAACGGACTGCTGCTGACGACGCGGCAGATCGCTGGCGATTGCCTGGCCGCGCAGAGTTCCACGGCGCATGATTATTTCCGCGACGGCTTTCAGGCCGACGCGCCCGCGGCCGAACTGCCGTGCGCGGGACTCACGGCGAGCGTGCTGCTGAACATTGAGGATGTCACGGAGACCGTAAAGGCGGCAGGCGCGACGCTCGCGCTGCGCAATGCGGCAATCGCAAGACTGGAGAAAGACTGCGGCTCGAAATCCGGGAACGTCTGTTCGGTGGTGCGCTTTTTTTCGGGCGGACGCTACGATCTGTATCAGTATCGGCGGTACAACGAGCTACGCCTGGTCTTCGCCCCTGAGTACGCGATCGCGTTTTTCGGACGCGAGCGCGATAGCATTTCGTACCTGCGCTACGGGCTGAATGTTGCGTTCCTCCGCGCGTATGAGAAGGGGCAACCGGCCGCCACGCCGCAGTTCCTGAAGTGGAGCGGAGACGGCGTGAAGGAGGGCGACCTCGTGTTTCTGGCGGGCAATCCCGGACCGACGGGGCGGCTTTCGACGGCGTCGCAGCTTACGTTTTTGCGCGATACGTCGCTGCCGCTGAGTCTCACGCGCCTCCAGCCGCGATTGCAGCAGCTCAACGCGTTCGCTGCCGCGAACGAAGCCAATGTGCGCGCCGCACAAGGCACGCTGAGCGCGATGCTGACGGTGTACAAGTCGGACGCGGGGAAACTGATCGGACTGCGCGACGACCGGCTGGTGACGCGGAAGACGAACTTCGAAGGCAAGATCCGGCGCGCAGTGGAGGGTAACGCGAAGCTCGGCGCGGAAGCAGGCAAGGTGTGGGACGAAATCGCCGCCGCATATCGCAAGTGGAAGCCGTACGAGAAGTCGTACGAAATTCTGGAGGCGTCGGCTGCGCCCGGCTCGCGGCTGTTCCACACGGCGCGGCAGATTGTCCGCGGCGAGGCACTCGACGATTCGGGCGACCCGATCAACGACGCGATGGAGACGATGATGCTCGCGCAGTACCTTACCGAGCTGCAGAGTTTTGGGGAGAAGGAAGTTCCGCTGAAGGGAATTTTGGCTGGCGCCACTTCTCAGGCGGCGGCGGAGCGGATCGTGAAGGCGAGCGTGCTGAAGGACGCAGCGTCGCGTGCCAAGCTGGCGGCGAATAAGGATGCGGCGCTGAAATCGGGCGATGGAGTGATCGCACTCGCGGCATCGATTGACGCGGCGGCGCTCCGGCTTCGTAAACAACACGACGAGATTATCGGGACGCTGGAGGTCTCGTCGATGGAGAAGATCGCGGGCTTCCGGTTGAAGCTTTTCGGCGCGTCGGACTATCCGGATGGGACATCGACTCCGCGCGTGGAATACGGCGTGGTCAAGGGATACACGGATCGCGCCGCGGTCGTCCAGCCGTTCGGTTCCACGTTCAGCGGACTCTACTATCGCAAGGACAACGACGGCGTGTGGCAGTTGCCGCAGCGCTGGCTGGATGCGCGTGCGACGCTCAGTCCGGTGACGCTGCTGGATTTCGTGAGCACGTCGGATATCGGCGGCGGCGACTATGGAAGTCCCGCGGTAAATCAGCGCGGCGAGATCGTCGGGCTCACGTTCGACGGGAATCTCGAGAGCCTGCCGAACACCTACCTCTACAGCGATGAGCAGGCGCGCGCGGTACACGTCGATGTGCGCGGGATCGTCGAGGCGCTGACACAGGTGTACAAGAATGGCGCGCTGCTGAAGGAGCTGGGACAGGCTGCTCCGGCGGGCGGCGCGGCGGGATCGCTACACTAACGAATGCTGAAAAACATTGCGGCGCTAGTGTTCGCGGTTGGCGCCGCGTT
>JAOAPT010000543.1 GCA_025463045.1 Candidatus Solibacter sp. | reverse complement strand
TTGCACCTTGCTGGGTGCCCCGCTCCTTCCTTATGCCGGGCGGCCGCCTCAAGCTGGATCCGCGCGACCTCTACATTCTCGGAGGCCATCGCGGCGGCATCGACGAACGCTGGTTCGCCTCGACCACGAAGGCGGCGAATGGTCCGCTGACCGCCGAGGATGAAGGACTCAGCTACATCGAGTTCGAGGGGAAGAAGCTGCTGCTGAAGGAAGCGATCGAACGCGATGGCGATCTTTTCCTTGGCGCGGAGGTGATGCGCCAGTACGGCGGCTGGAATCTGCTTTGCAAATTTTTTGACAACCTCGGTCCGATTCCGCACCACTTGCATCAGACCGACGAGTTCGCGGCGCGCGTGGGACAGAAGGGCAAGCCGGAGGCCTACTACTTCCCGCCGCAATACAACTTCAAGGACAATAATTTCCCGTACACCTTCATGGGTCTCGAGCCAGGCACGACACGCGACGACGTGCGCCGCTGCCTGGAGCGCTGGAACGAAGGCGACAACGGGATGCTCTATCTCTCGAAGGCATACCGGTTGAAGCCGGGCACCGGATGGCAGATCGATCCGGGCATTCTGCACGCGCCGGGTTCGCTTGTGACGTATGAGCCGCAGGTCAACTCCGACGTGTTCGCGATGTATCAATCGCTGGTCGAAGGGCGCACCGTGCCTTGGGAACTGCTGGTGAAGGACGTTCCGCCGGAGCACCATCACGATCTCGACTACCTGCTCGATATGCTGAATTGGGAAGCCAACGTCGATCCCGAGTTCGCCAAGCACCGCCTCTTCGAACCGCTGCCGGTCGCACCGCTCGACGAAATGGCCGAGGGCGGGTACGCCGAGAAGTGGATCGTGTTCTCCACGCCGCATTACTCGGCGAAGGAACTGACGGTCTTCCCCGGGCGCACCGTGACCATCAAGGACGCAGCCGCCTATGGGCTGATCTTCACGCAGGGTTACGGCACTCTCGGCAAACATGAAGTGGAAACGCCATCGCTGATTCGGTACGGACAGATGACGAGCGATGAGTTGTTCGTCAGCGCCGATGCCGCCGCCAAGGGAGTGCGCATCACGAACAAGAGCGCCACTGAAAATCTGGTGCTCCTGAAGCACTTCGGCCCCGGCAATCCACAGGCGCCAACCAGCAAGCCTCAATGAGACGCTCGCTGGTGTTGGCCGCGGCATTGATTGCAGCGGGTTGCGGAAGTCACGATAAGACAGAGACGGGTTTAGGCGCAGTCGCGGGCGGCACTGCTAGTGGAACGGCGGCTAGCACCGCGCCGGTCGCGTACTTCCACGTGGACCCCACGACCGCGGGCACGCTCTCCGGCTCCATCACGTTCGCCGGATCGAAGCTCGCGCGTGAAGCGATCTCGATGGAAGCCGAGCAGGGGTGCCAGCAGGCCAATGCGGGGAAGACGGTATACAACCCTGCGGTGCTGGTCGGCAAGAAAGCCGGACTCGCGAACGCGTTCGTCTACATCCAGGCAGGACTCGAAGACAAGAAGTTCGAGCCGGTGAAAGAGCCCGCCGTCGTGCTCGATCAACAGGGCTGCATGTTTCTGCCGCGCGTCATCGGCCTGCGCGCCGGGCAGTCGCTCGATCTGAAAAATGGCGATACCGTAGCGCACAACGTCCACCCCATGCCGCAGAACAATCGCGAGTGGAATCAGGAGCAGCCGCCGCACGCGCCGGACGTGGAGCATCGTTTCGCGCGCCCCGAGGTGATGATCCCGGTGAAGTGCAATATCCATGCCTGGATGCACGCGTGGATCGGCGTCGTCGATCATCCGTATTTCGCAGTGACGGGCCCCGATGGCGCATTCGACTGGAAGAATGTGCCGCCCGGCGATTACACGATCTCCGTCTGGCACGAGAAGCTCGGCACGCAGGAGCAGAAGGTACACCTTGCCGCGAGCGGGACGGCCGCAGTAAACTTCACCTATCGTTGAGGTCCGCCAAATGAAATCGCGCGTGCAGTTTGCCGTCCCCGCCCTGCTCTTCGGTCTGCTGTGTAGCTGCGGCCCGAGCGGTCCGCCGTACAAGGTCTACATCAGCAACGAAGGCTCCGGCGACCTCACCGTAATCGACCCGGTAAAGATGGAATCGCTGGGCACGGTCGCGATCGGCAAACGCGCGCGCGGTTTGCACGCCAGCGCCGATGGCAAGCTGATTTTCGTGGCGCTCAGCGGCTCGCCGTTCGCTCCTCCCGGCGTGGATGAGAGCACGCTGCCCCCGCCGGATAAGAGTCAGGACGGGATCGGCGTTTACGATATCGCAGCGAATAAGATGCTGCGCAAAGTGCCCGGCGGCTCCGACCCCGAGCAATTCGCGGTGGGCCGCGACGGGCTCCTCTACGTGTCGAACGAGGATGCCGGCGGACTCAGCTTCGTCGATCCCGCGAAGGGCGATGTGCTCGCCACGGTGGCGACGGGCGCCGAACCCGAGGGCGTGACGCTCACGCCGGACGCAAAGTTCGTGTACGTGACTTCGGAGGATAAGGGCACGGTTACGGTGGTCGATACCGCGGCGCGGAAGCCCGTTAAGACGATCCAGGTGGGACGCCGCCCGCGTGGCATCGTCTTCCTGCCCGACGGCACGCGCGCTTTCGTGACGAACGAGAACGACGCCACGTTGAGCGTGATCGATACCTCAAAGCTCGAGGTGGTGAAGACGATCCCGGTTGGCGCGGGAATGAAGCCGATGGGGATGGCGATGAACCATGATGGTTCCCACCTCTACGTCACGACAGGCCGCGGCAAAAAGGTCTTCGACATCCAGCCCGCGACGGGCAACATCCTCACGTCGTTCGAAGTGGGCGATCGGCCCTGGGGCATCGCGCTTTCGCCCGACGAAAAGCTGCTGTTCACCGCGAACGGTCCGTCGAACGACATCTCGATCGTCGACGTGGCAACCCATGCGGTGGTCAAGAAGGTGAAGGTCGGCGAAAAGCCCTGGGGCGTGCTGATGCTCCCGCGCGAGAAGTGATCGTCGGACTGATTTCCGACACGCACGGGCTACTCCGCCCCCAGGCGCTGACGGCGCTCGAAGGCTGCGAGCTGATTCTCCACGCGGGAGACGTAGGCAAACCGGAAATCCTCGATCGCCTGCGCGGTGTCGCGCCTGTGGTTGCGGTGCGGGGCAATGTCGACACGGGCGAATGGGCGATGCAGTTGCCGCTCACGGCGGCGGTGAACGCGGGCGCCGCTTCGATCTATCTTCTACACGACGTGCACGAGTTGGACATCGACCCGGCGGCCAAGGGCTTCGACATCGTGATCAGCGGACACTCGCACAAGCCCGGCCGCGTGGATCGCGGCGGAGTGATGTATGTGAATCCCGGCAGCGCGGGTCCGCGGCGGTTTCGTTTGCCGATCACGGTCGCGCGTCTGAAACTCGGGGAGGCGCCATGGACCGTGGAGTGGATCGAGCTACAGCTCTGACCATAGTCTTGGACCATGGTAGAAATGGGATATGCGGGAAATCGCCATTTCCAAGTTCAAAGCCACCTGTTTGTCCGTCCTGGAAGAGGTGCGGGTCACACGCTTTGGACGTCCCGTGGCAGAGGTTGTATCACCAAAACCGGAGGCCCGACCCTCATGGCTGGGCTGCGCGAGAGGCTCGGCCGAAATCCTCGGTAACATCACCGAACCCGTGGGAGCTTTCAGTCGGTGGACTGTTCGCAAATGAGATTGCTGCTCGACACCCACATCTGGATCTGGGCCGTCCAGACTCCGGAAAAGCTGAGTTGAAAGGTCCGGCGCGAACTCGAACGAACCTCGAACGAACTGTATCTGTCCCCCGTCTCGATCTGGGAGGCGCCAACTAGTGCGGCGCAAGCGCTTCCGTGTACACAACGGCTCTCCGCAATGGCTCGAGGAAGTGATGGCGCGGGCTCCTCTACGCGAAGCGCCGTTCAATTTTTCGGTTGCGGTGAGTGCTTCCGGGATCGAAATCCCCCAGAGTGACACGGGGGACATCTTTCTGGCAGCGACGGCTCTGGTCTTCGAGCTGACCATGGTGACCTCAGACGCCCAATTACTCGACTGCGCCTGGCTGAAGACTCTCGCCAACTCCTGATCCCGGGTCGCCCTCTCCCAGCACTGTGGGTTCTCACCTTGGCGGACTCTCGCAGAGATTGGGGCATTTCACCCACCACCCTCTGCTGAAGTTCTTCCAAGCGCTTGATAACACATCACCTCCATTTGTGGGCTTCCGGGTGCAGTACTCCGTGTTCCTTCGAGGAAGCCAACTATGTTTCGATTCGATCAACTGATCCGCCATGACATGATCATCCG
>JAOAPT010000532.1 GCA_025463045.1 Candidatus Solibacter sp. | reverse complement strand
GGGACGGCGAAAGGCCCAGTGGAAGTGCTGGTGATCGATCACGTGGAGAAGCCGACGGAGAATTAAAGACCCTCTCTCGATTTGAGGCTGCGGACCTTGGTCAGGGCGGCGGCGATGTTCAAGGCGGCGTGGCGTGGCCCGGGCGGTCAGGGGCCCCGCACCCTTTCCAGAGCTTTTCCCAATTCCAAATTCCGCACGCCACCTTGTTCGGCAAGCGGAATCCGAGCTGATGCGCGAGCATGCACACCTGACCGCGATGGTGCGCTTCGTGAGCAAGCATGTAGCACAGCATTTCCGGGCCAACCGGCCAAGGCGGAGCGAAGGCGTCCCGGCGAAACCTCTCGACGCGGCCTCCGCCGAGCGCTTCGGCGAGCATCTCCGCGCAGCGAGCGGCGCTCTCGGCCAACGCCGCGCGGGCCTGCTGCGGCGTGCAGTGCGCGCGGTTGAGCTGCGGTGGAACCTTCAGGTGCGGAGCCGTAAGCCTGACCCACTTACCGCGGACGTTGTGCATGTGCGTGAAGATCGCCACGATGGGGCGGGCCTGACCGGGCGGTTTGGCTCTCCAAGCCGCAGGGTCAAGATGCTCGATGAGCATCTGATTCATCCGATCATTGGCGACAAAGATCCGGACTGCGGCTCGGCCGAACTGAGTGTGAACCTCAGGTTGACGCGTGGTCACGGCGCCTACTCCTCGACCTATAGTACTTCCAGGGTGAAGGCCCGGCCAGCAGATCAACTAACCTGAAGAAATGCTCGCCGTGGCGCTGCTGGTCCTCAATCACGTCTCCGTCATTGATGTTGCCCAGGGGGTCGCGATACCCGACCGAGCCATCGAAATCGAAAGCACCCGGGTTCGCGCTGTCCTCGCCGCTAAGAGTTATCGTCCTCCGCCCGGGTCGATGGTCCACGATCTTCCGGGCCGGTTCGTCGTGCCGGGGTTCATCGACATGCACGCGCACGTGCTCGCGCTGCTCCGCACTCTGCCGCTCCACGGGGTGACGACGGTGCGCGACCCTGGCGATGCCACCGAGGCTGCGGTAGCCGTGCGGCAAATGCTGGCGCCGGTGAGATCGTGGGGCCGCGGCCTTTCACCGCCGGCCGAATTCTGACTGTCGAGCCGATGCGGCATGCGATCTACGCGACGACGACGGACGAGCGCCAGGTGCGTGAGGAAGTCGCGTGGCAGGCGCAGGCCGGTGTCGATTTCATTAAGGTCTACCAGGACCTGCCGCCTCCTCTCGTCCGCGCTGCGATTGACGAGGCCCATCGCCGGGGCATTCGCGTCATCGGCCACGTGCAGGCGACGACGTGGACCGAAGCCGCTCGCATGGGCATCGACTTCATCGCCCATGCCGCGCCGTGGGCTTCCGAATATCTCCCGGCGGCCGCGCGCGCCGCGTACCGGCTCCCGCTGTGCGCGAAATGCTCGCGGCGCTGGTGGAGCATCACGTCTCCGTCGACCCGACGCTGATGGCATTCCGCACCAAGTTCTGGGGCGACGATCCCGCGTACACTGACAACCCGCGCAGGGCGGCGGCGCCGCCGAAGCTGTGGGCCGGATTCGCGCGGCGCAGCAATACGGCCGACTGGACGCCCGAACAGTATCGCGAGGCGCGCGAACAATGGCCCAAACTGCTCGCGCTGGTGAAACGGATGTACGATCGCGGCGTGCTGCTTACCGCCGGAACGGACACCCCCTTTCCATGAATCGTACCCGGGGTGAGCTTCCACGAGGAGTTGCGTTTACTCGGCGAGGCGGGGATCCCGGCCGCCGGCGTGATTCGTATGGCGACTCTCAATGCCGCCCTGGCGCTGAAGCAGAATACGGGTTCGGTCGAACCCGGCAAGGAGGCGGACCTTGTCGTTCTGGCGGCGAATCCGCTGGCATTGCTGCAGAACACCGAGCATATCGAGATCGTCATCAAGGCGGGCCAACTCTACAGACCCTGATTAGTTGTGAGGGGACGGAGGGCGCGCTTGGGTTCGGCCGAGCGCCGAGCGCCTGTCAAGTGACCACCGCTCCCTGACCGTCGCGGCTCTGATCGTCAGAAGCCTACGAGTTTGACGAAGAGGCCGGCGGCGGCGGCTCCGACCAAGGGGCCGAGGATCGGGACGGGGGCGTAAGACCAGTTCGATCCACCTTTGCCGGCGATGGGGAGGATAGTGTGCATGAGGCGCGGGCCGAGATCGCGGGCGGGGTTGATAGCATAGCCCGTCGTGCCGCCGAGGGAGAGGCCGATGGCCCAGACGAGCATGCCGACGAGATAGGGGCCGAAGCCGGGCGGAACGACGCCGACGGCTTTGGAGCCGATGGCGGCGACGACGGTGATCAGGACGAACGTGCCCAGGACTTCGCTGAAGAGGTTGGACGCGGGCCGCGAGATCGCGGGGGAGGTTGCGAAGCAGGCGAGCTTGGCATCGGTATCCTTAGTGACGGCCCAGTGCGGCAGGAAATGGAGCCACACGAGGAGCGCGCCGCACATCGCGCCGAGTAACTGCGCGGGGATGTAGATAGCGAGCTTGGAGTAATCGCCGGAGCTGACGGCGAAGCCGAGCGTGACGGCGGGATTGAGATGCGCGGCGGGACTGCCGCACGCGATCGAGGTGAAGACGCCGGTCATGACGGCGAAGGCCCAGCCGGTGGTGATCACCATCCAGCCGGCGCCTTCCGCCTTGCTGCCCTTGAGGAGGACGTTGGCAACGACACCGTTGCCCATCAGGATGAGGATCAGGGTCCCCATGAATTCGCCGAAGAATTGGGATGTCATATGGGTGCGCCTTAGAGCCAGTCGAAGGAACGGGTGACCGCTTTTTTCCAGAACGCGTAGAGCTCCTGGCGGCGGCCGGGGTCCATCTGCGGTTTCCAGGTGTGATCGACACTCCAGCGGCTGCGGAGGTCGTCGGTGTCTTTGAAGAAGCCAACCGCGAGACCGGCGGCGTAGGCGGCGCCGAGTGCGGTGGTCTCCTGCACGGCGGGGCGAACGACGGGGCGATCGAGAATGTCGGACTGGAACTGCATGAGGAGATCGTTCGAGACCATGCCGCCATCGGTGCGGAGGGTTTCGAGCGCGATGCCGGAATCCTTCTCCATGGCTTCGACGACTTCGCGGGTCTGGAAGG
>JAOAPT010000511.1 GCA_025463045.1 Candidatus Solibacter sp. | reverse complement strand
ACCGTCGATCCGAGGTAAAGCTTCTTCGCAAGACCGACGTGATGAAGCGCGCGGATACAGAGCCAGTTGATATCGAGCTCATACCAGACGAGACCGTGCCGGACGCAGCGTGGATCGGCGTGGTGGTTGTTGTGCCAGCCCTCGCCAAACGTCAAAAGTGCCACCCACCAGTTGTTGGTCGAATTGTCGCGGGTCTGAAAGCGGCGGCGGCCCCACGTGTGCGCTGCAGAATTGACAAACCAAGTGCCATGGAGCTCCACGGTGGTTCGCAGGAAGATGCCCCAAGTTACCAGGCTTGCGGCCAGGAAGGCGCCCTCGCGAACTGCGCCCCATACGGCGAGGACTGCCGAAAGCACCAGCAACGGAGCGACGTGCCATTTATCCAGCCAACAATGGAAGGGGTCGCGCCGAAGGTCAGGTACGTAGGGCGCGAGTGAGGCATCGCGCATCGGGTCGCCTCGTACCAGCCATCCAGCATGCGCCCACCACCAGCCCTCCCGGGGCGAGTGGGGATCGCCGTCCTTGTCAGCGTTCTGATGATGCAGGCGATGGGTCGCAACCCAAAAGAGAGGGCCCCCCTGCAATGCCAGGGTGCCGCAAATCGTCAGGAGGCATTCGAGCCACCGAGGTGTCTGGTATCCGCGATGGGTGAGCAGGCGATGATATCCCATGCCGATGCCCCAACCGCCCGAGATCCAAAGCAGCGCCAGTGCGGTCCAGAGCGCCGGCCATGTGAACAGGAAGAGCGCCGCCAGCGCCCCCGCATGAAACAGCGCCAGGGCACCGGCTGTGACCCAGTTCAGACGAGACGAGTGATTGGATATGCTCACCGCCACCGGCGACTCCTTCTTCATTAGGATACCGAGGACCAGATGCCCTGTAACCCGCTGAATGCCCGGCCGTCGTCGCCATTCCGAGAGCGCTTCCGTGAGTTGCACCCGGCCGGATCTCTCGTGGCTCGTCGTATTGCGGGCTTGCAAGCACCAGCGCCAGCATCACGGATTCAACTTCACCCACGCTCACGCTGCGTATCAGAGCTCCGCATTCATTGCAAACGATTCTCGCCTGGTCGCCAGTTTCGCGCACTGCACAGGCGGCGCAGCAAGCGGGAAACGATCTTCCCGACGTGGAAAAACGGACACAGAGTAGCGCAATTAATGGGAACCAACTTGCGCTGAAATGAATCGTAGACGTGAGGACGGCTGGCCAGCCGAGACCAATCGCGTGTTCTCGGGACAGCCAGCATCCGGGGACTACGCCGGACAGGAACCAGGCGAGATACAGAGGAGCATACGGATGGAAGACCGGGCACTTCCCGATTAGCAAGATCAACGAGGCCTTCGCCCGGCTTGAATCAGGCTGGGCGCGGATTTTCGATCCGCTTGGTTGGGTCGCAGCTTCCTCAACCTGTTGTGTCGCTCGGCCGATGACAGCTACCTTAACCTTAACGGCTCCGCACCGATCTCAATCGGGATCGGGCAGGCCCGGTGCCGGCCGGAAGGAGCGCGTCATTCCATGAGTACCTCAGCCGGCTCCTCCTGAGTCCCCGGTCCAGCCGTCGCTCTTTGATCCGGCGGAACGGGCGGACTCGCTTCCGCTTCCGGCGACACTCATCGATAAGCTGAGCAATGACCCGAGGTCCGTTCTGGTTTTGCTCCGTGACAACGGAACTGCTCGGACGAGTGAATTAGCGTCCTCTGTCTTCCGTGATCTCCGTGGGCAGCGACGCCCGCGCCTTCGAGCACTCCGACAATCTCGCCGGCGCTACCGGCCCATCAAACGCCGGCCAGGAATGACGTGCGGTCCGGCCCCTGATTTCTTAATAGCCAGCGCTTGTAATCTGCGAGCATCTTCTGGTAAATCGTTCGATGTGTGGTTTCGGCACCAATCAACGGCTGCATCTTTGCCCTGACGCGCTTGTGGGTATCGGGTAAATCTGCGAGCACTCTCCGGCGGTCACGAGTTCTGGCAGTTTGGAATACGTAAGCCTATTCCGGTTTGCTGGGTGTTTCCGCCAATTCCAACGAAGCGTAGACAAGACCTCCTCAAGAGTTGGGCCCGTCGAAACATCGGTCATTGGCTGCAACCTCCCCACTGGCGAGCCTGCTCCCGGTATCGAACGACTGTAGCTGCAACGAATCAAGCCTAATCATAGCCAAGGGGGCTCAGCCCCCTTGAAATCCCCCGGCACAGGTTAACGACGTTACGCCGACGTTACGAGCGCCGTAACGTGCCGGCGGAATCTGAGAGACAGATTCTCAGAGTTGGCAGGCTAGGAACTAATCGGAAGCGTCCGAATTGTCAGCATTTCTTAGCATCGTGCCACTGTCCATCTTCAGCAACGGCGCATCCCGACACTGCGGAAATCAGAAGTTAAACTTAAGAGCGAACTGGATCTGGCGCATGTTCGCACGGGTCGAGGTGATGGTTCCAAAGCTCGCCGATGGCGCCTTGTTGGAACTGCCCCATGACGTGTTCGGTGTGCCCAATTGCACGTGGTTCGGCACATTGAACATCTCCATCCGGAACTGCAATGCCCGCCCCTCGGAGATTCGGAAATCCTTGAAGGTCGAGAAATCGATGTTCACCTGCTTCGGTCCCCTGAGATTG
>JAOAPT010000510.1 GCA_025463045.1 Candidatus Solibacter sp. | reverse complement strand
AGGCGCGCGGGAAGTAACAATTATCGTTGATCCTTGGGTCGGGCTGGTCTTGCGCTGTCCTCTATGCGCGACAACTCATCGATATCTCGCGAGTCCGCCTCGATAGCGGCGCGTTCTCGACGCGCCGCGTCGAACGTCTCGTACTGGTCACGGGCAACGCTCTCCATCCGGTCGTGCGATACCCGTCCTGCGTCGCCGAGCACGTTGCGCTCGTTGAACGCAAGGAAGCGGTCCGTCTGCGCGATCCATTCCGTCATCGTCAACTGCTTGCGTCGTTTCGTCTGGTCTTCGGCGAAATCGAGAAACATGGTGACGATCCGGTTCAATTCCCCGATCTCTTCCTGATTCAGGTAGTTCTTCGCGACTGTAACGTCGCCTTTGCGAACCCGCGCGCCCTTCCAGTTCGTCAGTCCCATATTCGACTGCGTCGAATCCGCCCGACCCACAATCAGCTCGGCGGCCGTCCGCCCCGTTACGGCAAACAGCATCTTGTTCTGAATCGTCTGAAAGAAAACCTGCGCGGCATCCGATTTCGTATCGTAGTCGGCGCTGGTCGCAGCGAAGACCTCCCGGACCTTCTGATAGAATCGCTTCTCCGATGCCCGGATGTCCCGAATGCGTTCCAGCAGTTCGTCAAAGTAGTCGTGCCCTCCGGGGTCTTTCAAACGCTCGTCGTTGATCACGAACCCCTTGACGAGGTACTCCCGTAGCGCCGTCGTCGCCCACTGCCGAAAGTGCGTGCCTCTGACTGAGCGCACCCGGTATCCAACTGCGAGAATCGCTTCCAGCCGGTAGAGTTTGGTTCGGTAGCCCTTACCATCGGCGGCAGTTGTCAAGTCTTCCTTGACAACTGAAGTCTCCAGGATTTCTCCCTCGGAAAAAACGTTTCTCAAATGCAGGCTGATGTTTTGTTTCGTCGTCCGGAAAAGCTCTGCGATCTCGGCCTGCGTCAGCCAGACCGTTCCGTCCTTCGCCCGAAGCTGAATCTCGCTTTCTCCGTCGGGCGAGCGGTACAGAATCAATTCGCCATCAGACATGCTGGTAGGGTACCTCACAACCTGCGAATTTTATTCAGCAACAAAAAAAGGGCGCAGCGAGATCGCTACGCCCCCGTCATTCTGACTTCTACCTTCTTCTAGAAATCCAGCCGCAAGCCTCCCTGGATATTGCGTGCCGGACCGGACCCGGTCAGCGTGCCGAAGTTGGAGTTGCTGGTCGTGACTTGCAGACTTCGGAAGTTCACGTGATTCATGATGTTGAACGAATCGGCGCGGAACTGCATGCGGGCGCGTTCGCCAACCTTGAATTCCTTGCGAACCGAAAGGTCCCACAGGTACAGACCCGGAGCGACGATCGTGCCCGCGCCCGCATTGCCGAGGACCGCCGTGCCCGGGGTCTTGAACGCGGCCGTATTGAACCAATGGTTCGGTCCGCGCTCGTCGGTCGGCAGCGTCACCTCGCCGCCCACGTAATCGGCGCGTCGCGTGACGCCCGTCGAACTGCCGACTGCCGTCACATGCCGGCCGGATTGAGCGCGCGTGATGCCGCTCACTTCCCATCCGCCGAGCGTGTAACGCAGCGGCTTTATGCTCCTGCGGAAGAGCGGAATGCGGTACGTGTAGGTCTGCACGAAAATGTGGCGGCGATCGTACGACGTCGGGCCATAGTAGAAATGGCGATTGCCGTAGCCGAGGCCGCTATCCTGATTGTCGCCGTCGCCGCTGGTATCGGCGAGAGCGTGCGACCAGGTATAAGCCGTGGTCATATTCAGGTTGCCCTTCCGCTTGGAGAAGAACACCTGCAGCGAATTGTAGTTGCCGGTCGAATCGCTCATGTACATGCGAATCGTCGAATAGCCTTTGTACGGGCGAATCGCATTGGTCGTCGGGCGGGTGGCGCTCGGGATATTGTTGTTCGCCACCAGAACGTCGAAGGACGGGAAGTTGATATCGGGCTGGCGTAGCAGGTGCCGCATCAGCTTACCGGCGTATGCCACGCGAAGGAAGGTGCCCTTCGGTAACTCGCGTTCCAGCGTGAGGCTGTAATCGTAGACCACCGGGGGTTGGAGATTCGTCGAGATGGAGTTGATACCGCCGAGCACGCCCAGCGCGGAGGTGACGCCGCCCGAGGGGTTGCCCAGATTGCCGCTCTCGTAAGAGACGGAATTGGAGAACGGCGGGATGGCGGTCTGCGAGAAGACCAGGTTGCCCTGCACGCGATCGTAGAGTGTGGCGAAGCCGCCGCGCAGCGAGGTCTTCCCATTGCCGAAGGGGTTCCAGGCAAAGCCAAAGCGCGGCATGAAGAGGTTATACGTCGGATAGAAGCCGCGCGGACCGACCGGCGGAATCGTCTTCAGCAGCGCGGAGTTCGCGATCGAAACGCGGCCCACCTGATCGGAAGGAATATCGCCGGCGCGAATCAGTCCATTGTAGGGATTGCCGGAGTTTGGCACGATCAGGCCGGACGCAGTCACCGAGACAGCCTGCGACGCAACGTAGCGCGACGGATCAAAGTTGGCGATGTTGTTGGCCGACGTATAGGTCGGGATGAAGTGACTGAAGCGGACGCCGACCGTCAGGCTGAGGCGGCGGTTGACGCGCCAGGCATCCTCCACGAATGCCTCGTGCTGCGAGAAGCGGTAGAAGCCCACCGGGTCGCTCTGCGCTTCCGAATAGGTCGAGAAGTTTCCGATGGCCGCATCGGCGAGCGCGTAATTCGTGGTGTTGGTGTTGGGGCTGGTGTTGAACGCGACGCTGCCGTCATACTGCGTGCGGCCGTTCTGATCCTTGCGATTCCGGATGATCATCACGCCGGTCGTGATCGTGTGCGTCTGCTTGATCCAGGTCAGGTTATCGGAGATCGCGATATCGGTGGTCGGCGACATCAGATAAACGTTCGCCGGTCCTTTGTAGCCCGTGAAGCTGTTGATGCTGACATCGGGCATGCCGGTGGAGTACAGGCCGTTGCCGCCGAAAACGCGCGGGAACTGGAAGCCGTAGGTGCCGCGCTCCCAGGTGTTGCCCTGGAGCGGAGTGCGCTGGCCGTTCCACGAAGTATTGATCTTCGCCTCGTTAATCAGCGTCGGGCCGAAGGTGTGATTGTACGCTAGCTGCGGGCCGTAACCGGGGCGGTTGCGCGCCGTCGGAGTGGTCGGAAGAGCCGAAGAATTAAACGTGCCGTACGGATCCACCAGATCGTAGTTGTCGTGGATCCAGCGAGCGTAGAAGTAATCCTTGTCGTTCGGCCGCCAATCGATCTTGGCGATGTCCTGGCGCCAGCGGAAGGGATTCAGAATCTGGAACGTCGCGTTGTTAGTGGTCGGCGTATTCGTGTACACCGCCGCCCGGGCGATCATCGCCGTATACACTGCCATGACGGCCTTGCCGTCGGGCGTCATCAGGCCGCTGAGATCTTTGTTCGGAATCGGGGTCGTGGTTCCCGGAAAGCGGATCGTGGTCGTGGTGCGGTCGGAGAAATCGCCTTTGATTTCTGCCAGCGTCGGCAGAGTCACGCGCGTCGGGCTGGTGAACTTGTTGATCTTCTTGTACTCCTCGCCCCAGAAGAAGAAGAGTTTGTTCTTCTTGATCGGGCCGCCCAGGTTGACGGTGAAATCGTCGTAGCGGAGCACCGGCTTGCTCGGCGCGAAGTAGTCCTTCGCATCGAGCGCGTCATTGCGGATGGTGAAGTTCACGCCGCCCGTGAAGCGATTGCTGCCGCTCTTGGTGACGGCATTGATCGCCGCGCCGGAGTTGCGGCCGTACTTGGCAGAGACGCCGGAGGTCTGCGCGCTCACCTGCTGCACGAAATCGACGCCGACGTTATTCACCTGGCTGCCGTTGCTGCCGGAATCCAGATTCATGCCGCCATCGATCATCAGGTGCGCGGTGCCGGGACGCGCCCCATTGGCGGTCCACGTGGTCACGCTCAGGCTGGTCGTAGTCGCCATCTGGTCTTCGTCCAATAGCGCGACGCCCGGCATGAGGGAGACGAGCTGCAGGTAGTTGCGTCCGTTGAGCGCCAGGTCCTGCACCTGCTGAGAATCGATCGTGTGGCTGAGATCGCCCGATACCGTATTCACGCTCTCACCGAGAATTTCGGTGACCGTGATGCTGTCGGTAACGGCGCCGATCTCGAGCTTGAAGTCCGCCGTAATGTGGCCGCCATCGACCAGGTCATAGCCGGTCTTCTCCGCTTTGCGGAACCCCGTGGCTTCCACGATGACATCATAGGTTCCCACCTGTAGGTCGGTAACGATGAAGTAGCCGTTGCTTTCGGCGGATACCTTCTGGCTGACTTTAGTGGCCTGATTCGAAATCATTACGGCGGCGCCGGCGATTACCGATCCGGATTTGTCCGTGATCGTGCCCGAGATGCGGCCGTTATTGTTCTGCGCGAACGCTGCGCTGGAGGCGATGAGGCAGAGAACTGCCGGTGCAATGATTCGAGACATACGAGACAACGTGGTACTCTCCTTGGAAATCGTGCCTTGGAAATCGTGGGCTGAAGCCGGCGTCCGATTTAAGACCCTGGGTACCTGTATACCGCGCTGCATAGTCCGGCGCAAGCGGAAAATAGCTAGAAAGGGCTATCTTTCCGACACATAGTAGAATGGAGTTACTGGAGTTTCTGTCCCCATGAATAAGCGAATTGCCGCCGTCCTGCTGGGTTTGGCGGCTGCCTACCTCCCGGTGCGTGCTGCGGATGCGCCTCTGCAGCGTCCCAAGGCCGGCAAGGTGGAAATCATGCCCGTCAGCGAAGTCAAAGCGGGCATGAAAGCAACTGCCTGGACGGTTTTCCAGGGCACCGAGCCCGAACCGGTCCCCGTCGAAATCATCGGACTTTCCAAGAATATGTGGGGGCCGAAGCAGGATATCATCCTCGGCAAAATGGGCGGCAAGGCAGCCCGCACCAACGTCGCCAAGGGCATGAGCGGCAGCCCGGTTTACATCAACGGCAAACTCATCGGCGCCGTCTCGCTCGGCCTCAGCCAGTTCTCTCCCGACGCGATTTGCGGCATCACGCCGATCGAGCTCATGCTCGAAATCAACGGCAGCGACAAGTCGCGGCCCGTCGACGCTCGCGTTCCGGGGAAGGCCGTGGCGCAGAACACCTTGGGCGAGGGCCCGCTCGAGTCGCTGATCCCGATCGATTCGCCGCTGGTTTTTTCCGGTCTGAACGGCGACACGCTGCGCGACTTCGGCTCCGTCTTCCAGCAAATGGGCGTGCGCACCGTGCAGGGTTCGGGCGGCACCTCCACGCACGGCAGCAAACCTGTCGTGGGATGGGAACATTCGCTCAATCCCGGCGATAGCGTGGCGACGATCCTGGTCGATGGCGATATGGGAATCAGCGCCTTCGGCACCGTCACTTATAACGATGGAAAGCGCGTGCTTGCCTTCGGGCATCCTTTGTTCAATCTGGGACCAGTCGATATGCCGCTCGCCAAGAGCGAAGTCGTGCTCACTCTGGCCAGCCAGTTCCAGCCGAGCAAGATGGCGAACGCCACGGGCGTGGTCGGCGCGCTCCGGCAGGATCGCCACAGCGGCATCATGGGCGAACTCGGCGCCACGTCGCCAATGATTCCCGTGACGCTGAAAATCCGCTCGCTCGACGAGAACGAAGCGGTGCGCAGCGAGAAGGATTTTCACTTCAACATCTTCGTTCATCAGAAGTGGACCCCCACGCTGATGATGCTCACGCTCTACAACTCCATCCAGAATCTGAACGAGTTCGTCGACGAAGCGACCTACCGGTTGAATGGCAAGGTCGAAATGAACGGTCCGCGCAATATCGGACTGGCCACCATGCAGGC
>JAOAPT010000498.1 GCA_025463045.1 Candidatus Solibacter sp. | reverse complement strand
CAGCTGAGCGGAGATGTCTTGTGCGCGCTCCCGCATTCCGGACAATCCCCAATGGCCCTTCCGTCCGTTGCCCAAAATCTCCTCATCGATGCCGGTTCCATTGTCCCGAATCCGCAGGCAAAAGGTTGCAGGATCGTAGGCGATCTCCACTTCAATGCTCGATGCGTGAGAATGCCGGAAGGCGTTCGCCAAGGCCTCCCGCGCGATCCGATAGATTTCATCTCTCACAACAGGGTGTAAGGATTGAGGTGAGCCGACAAGGGTGAGCTTGAACGCGATCGCGCGGTCCTTCGCCAATTCCTCGCCGTAACAGGCGAGTACCTGGGAGAGTTCATTCGCAGTGGATCCGTCGGCGCGGAGATCGCGGACGCGGCGGCGACCTTCGATTAGGACTTGGTCGGCTTGACTGAGCGCGTTCTTCAGTGTCTGCTGGGCAGGCTCCTGATCGGGAATCTGATCGAGAACTGCCTGAAAGTGCAGGACGAGACCCTGAAAGCCCTGTAGAAGTGTGTCATGCAATTCGCGCGCGATACGCTCGCGTTCCGCCATCCGTTCTCCGAGTCGCGCGTTCAGCCGGGTAGTGGCCCCGCGGAGCCGCAGGCGGTGCCAACCGGCGAGGAGCAGGAATCCCGCGGTGGCCGTGGCGACTCGGAACGAGGCCGTTTGGTAAAGGTATGGTTGCTGAGTGATGCTGTAAACTGTCCCGACGCGGTCCCAAATCCCGTCCCGATTGCACGCCCGCATATGAAACGCATGCGTCCCCGCCGGTATATTGGAATAGATCGCGTGGGCGGGATGGCCGGTATCGAGCCATTCGGAATCGACGCTGTCCAGCCGGTATTGCAGACGAATCTTTTCCGGAGAGGAGATCTCGATGGCATCGAAATGCAGTTCAACATGATGCGTGCCCGGTGGCAGCACCAACTCGTTACCGGGAGGCTGGACGTTCCGGCCGACGGTAACCTCTTCCATATGAATCGAGGCCTTTCGGTTTGTCCTGGGCAGGTTTGGCAGGTCCATCATGGCCAGTCCTAGTGGCGTCGCAACCCAGAGCTTGCCGTCACGCGTAAGAGCCGAGTTGGGGAAACCAAAGCTGGCTTCCGTCGCGTCCAGGCCGTCGGCGCGGCCGAATGCTGCGTAATCGAGTGGCTCATCGTGTCCCCGCGATCCCTGAAGGCCCGCGGGCTGGAACCGATAAATGCCGATACCGCTAATCCACGCGTCTCCTTCCTTTGTCGCTACCATGTGAGTCGCCCCGATCTCCGGCATGACGCTGATCGGCCGGTGGTCTTCGAGCCGGAAAACTCCCTTCGCAGCCACGGTCATATACAAGCCGCCGGATCGATCTTCGCCAAGAGGGAAAACGCCAATCTTGGGGAGGGACGGAATAGCCGCAAACCGATCCCCGGTCAGGTGAGCGATTCCACGGACAGTTCCCGCCCAGATGTCGCCGTCTCGATCCTCGTACAGGTTCAAGGCGTGGTTGCTGGGCAGCCCGTCGGCCGTAGTGTAGTTGCGAACCTGCCCGTTCCGCATGCGGCTCACCGCCTCGGGCGTGGCGAGCCAGAGGGATCCATCGCGCGCCGGAACGATGCTGGTCACGATGTCGCTGGCCAGCCCCTGAGCCTTCGAATACTGGGTAAATCTACCGTCGCGAAAGCGGAAAACGCCGCCGCCGTAAGTCCCGATCCAGAGGTCGTGGTTGCCGTCCTCAGCCAGAGAAAACACACAGCTATTTCGGAGGCCGTCCTTCTCACTGTAAGTTCGGAAGCGCCGTCCGTCGAACTGGGAAAGGCCGCCGCAATTGGCGCCGGTCCAAAGGCTGCCTTCGCGGCTCACCAATACGGTCATCACCACGTTGTTCGGCAGTCCGTCGGCGGTCGTGAAGATTCGGACCGGACGGACTTTGAATCGATAGAGCCCGTCTCCGTTGGTGCCAATCCACAGGTCGCCATCCCGATCGCCATACATATAGCGCACATTCATGCCCGGGACCACGAGTTCCAGACCGGTCGCGGTGGCTCGAAACAGCCCTTCAGCCCTCGCAATCCACACGTTGCCGTGCGGGTCTTCGTACGCCCGGGTCGCTCCGTGACCTTCCGGGCCATACGGCGGGAGCTTTTCGATTGAACCGCCAATCCGGCGCGCTACTCCCAGGCTCGTGCAGAACCATGTGACACCGTGGCTGTCCTCCAAAACGTGAAATACCTCCTTGGCTTTCACGCCCAATTGAACGGCAATCTCCGGGTACGGCACAGCCCGCTCGCCATCCCATTCCATGAACCCCTCTGAGGTGATGACCAGCAAGTGGCCGTTTGAGGCTTCTTCGATTCGGTAGATGCCCAATCGCGGTATGACGGATGAAAAGCCGCCGCGCTCGAATCGGTAGAGCCCACCGGCGGTTCCCACCCAGAGAATTCCGCTCCGGCTGAAGTGAAGGCAGGTGATGCTGCTACCGAGGCCCGGACCGGGGTGATACAAAGTCGCCGGCAAGCGGTCGAATTGATTCAAAGCCGTGGCCGTTATTCGCTGCAGGCCCCCACCGGTCCCGACCCACAGACCGCCGTCCGGAGCTATTGCCAGGACATGCGCGCGGGGGAAGGAGATGTCCGTGAAATTCCGGCCGTCGAAACGGGTCAGCGTATCGGACCCCACAGTTAACCACAGGAAGCCATCCTGGGACTGCACAATGTCATGCACGACACTGGAAGGGAGCCCATCCTCATTGGCAAAGTGGGTGCGCAGGTAGCTGCTGAAGGGCTGGCTAGGATCAAGCGCAAGCCCTCGACCCGCGAAACTCGCCAAAAGCAAGAGGAACGCAATTGCTGCCCGGCACGGCTTAAGGACCTTGCTGATTGTCCTTGCTCTTCGGCGAACCATCAGAACCTCTGGCCGCCAATCCTGCCGTTGCAAACAGCCGGACCGCGCTCGACCCTCATCAGGATAAAGATCCAGCATACTCCGCATCAGGAGTATATGCCTCACCCTAAAGGATAGTGGCGCACTCATCCTATTGGATCGTCTGGTGGCGGAGACGCGACGACGCGGCTGCGTCTACGCAGCGATTCGCCGTCGGGAGCGCCGATCGCGACGATGGCATCGATTGAGTGCATCACGGGAATTTGCAGGTACATTCAAGTTACATCTGGATGATGGATTCGGATGCATTCGACCGCGTGCGGGCCGTTGGCAGCCTCGCCCGCCAGGAGAATGTCTTCCTCCCGTTGCTGCACCGCCGCTATGCCTGAGCGCAACTGGGGATGGTCACTTCACGCCGCTTGCGCCGCGCTTCATCCAGTACCAGGACGACCGTTTCGGGCTACGCGCATATGCGGCCTTAGCTGGCAATCTAAGATCGATTTTAGTACCGGCGCCCCGATTGCTCCAAATGCTCAGCTGAGCGGAGATGTTTTGTGCACGCTCCCGCATTCCGGACAATCCCCAATGGCCCTTCAGTCCGTTACCTAAAATCTCCTGATCGATGCCGGATCCATTGTCCCGAACCCGCAGGCAAAAGGTTGAAGGATCGTAGGCAATCTCCACATCAATGTTCGATGCTTGAGAATGCCGGAAGGCGTTCGCCAAGGCCTCCCTCGCGATCCGATAGATTTCATCTCTCACAACAGGGTGTAAGGATTGAGGTGAGCCGACAAGGGTGATGTTGAATGCGATCGCGCTGTCCTTTGCCAATTCCTCGCCGTAGCAGGCGAGTTCTTGGGAGAGTTCTTTTGCAGTGGATCCGTCGGCGCGGAGGTCGCGGACGCGGCGGCGCCCTTCGATTAGTACCTCGTCAGCTTTGCCGAGGGCTTTCTTCATCGTCTGCTGGGCAGGTTCCTGATCGGGAATCTGATCGAGAACTGCCTGAAAGTGCAGGACGAGACCCTGAAAGCCCTGTAGAAGTGTGTCATGCAATTCGCGCGCGATACGCTCCCGTTCCGCCATCCGTTCTCCGAGCCGCCTTTGCATCCGCGCGGTCAACCGCCGCAGCCGGAAAAGATAGAGCATCCAAAGAAGGCCGCCGGCGCCCCCAGCAGAGACTGCCCGGAACCACAAGGCGCCCCACCACGGGGCCAAGATCTCGATGCGCAGCGCCACGCCAGGCTCGCTCCACGCGCCACGGCTGGTCGCCCCCTGTACTCGGAACGTATACGTGCCCCCAGGCAGAGTCGTGTAAGTCGCCTGCCTCCGGTCGCTGCCTATTTCGGTCCAATCGCGTTGCAACCCCTCCAACTTGTATCGATAGCGGTTCGTCGCCGGATTGGAATAGCTGAGCGCCGCGAATGTGAACGAGAAGATGTTTTGTTGGTGAGAAAGAATCAGATCGCTGGTATACGAGATGGACTTTTGAAGGGGGGAATGACCTCCAATCTCTATCGGATTCCCAGACAACTGGAAATTGGTGAGGACAATTGGCGGAGTGTACTTAGTGTCCACAGCGTCCGGGAAGAAGGCCGTGGCTCCACTAAACCCCCCGAAGAACATTTCTCCACTTGGACTTTTAAAGCACGCGCCCCAGCCGGTCAAGTCAGGGCCCGACAGCCCATCAGGGGTCGAGTAACTCTTGAAAGTCCCGCTCTGCGGATTGAATCTCGCTACCCCATTGTTAGTGCTCATCCACAGATCGCCGTGAGCATCTTCGAGGACGCAACCCACCGCGTTGCCAGGCAAGCCATCCCGCCGCGTGTAGACGGTGAACGTACCCTTCTTCCGGTCGAACTTGTTCAGCCCGTTCTGTGTGCCGAGCCACATGGTGCCGGAGGCATCGAAGTACACCGAGTTCACCCGGTTGTCGCTCAACGTCCCCGGACGATTCATGTCGTGCTGGTAGACGATGAACTGACCGGTCGCCGGGTCGAAACGACGCAGACCTGAGGAGTCAGTGCCAAGCCACAGTGCCCCCTCCCGATCCTCGACCAGTTCCTGATAGAACAGGTTTCCCGGCGGGTCAAGTTTAAACGTCGTGAAGCGCTGAGTCGTTGCGTCGAAACGATTCAGAGTGTCCATGGTTGCGGCCCAGAGCGTCCCGATATGGTCGACCAGCAGACGCGAGACAAAGCCGTTGCTCAAACTGTATGGATCTGACAAATTGTGCTGGTACGTCTTGAATTGTCCCGTCCGCCGGTCGAAGCGGAGGAGCCCGTGGCCATAAGTGCCAACCCAGAGATTGCCTGAGCGGTCTTCGCGAATCGTAATCGCATCGGTACCGGCTGCTGGTCCTGCCGTCCGGCGGTAGGAGGTGTAGTGCCCGGCCTTGCGGTCGATACGGTTGAGTGCTTCGGGGGTACCGACCCACAGGATTCCCTGACGATCCTCGTATATCGCACCCACAAAAGGATCACTCATACTACTCATACCACTCGGACTGTTGGGATTGTGAAGGAAGCTCGTAAACGGCAGTGGCTTCGTAGCAAAGCGGGTGAGCCCCTTGCGGCCCAGGCCGGCCCAGATGCTCCCTTCCCGATCCGCGAATAGGCTGTCCACAGAGTTCTGGGGGAGGCTGTCAGCGGCAGCAGGATTATTGCGGTAACGGATGAATCTCCGGTGGTCGCGGTCGAATTTGAGCAAACCAGCGCCGTGCGTTCCAAGCCACAGAGTGCCGTCCTTGTCTTCGAGCATTGCCGTTACGCCAGTTAAGGACGTACTGGGCGATTCTTCCTCGTGAAGCGAATAGGGAGTCAGGGTGTTCGTCTTCCGGTCAAACACGGCTAGCTCGTTACCGGAGACGTGAGGGATCCAGAATACCCCGAAGCGATCCTCGTAGAATGAAAGCCCACTCGAAGGCTCATGCAACGGAATATGCAGAGTTACCTTCCCCGTCCTCCGTTCGAACTCATCCAGGCCCTCGGCATTCGCAACCCAAAACCTGCCCCCTTTATCTTCACCGCTCGATTTGACGTCGTTGCCGCTGAGGCTCGAAGGATCGTTCGGATCGTGGGTATACTGCCGGAATCGTCCTGTCGCCGGATCTAATCCATACAAGCCGGTGCCAGTCGCCAGCCACAACATTCCGGAACTGTCCTGACTGATGTGGGTGACGAGCGGGACCGGGTACCGTGTAAAAGTCTCGGTCGCCGGGTCTAATTTATTGAGGAATTGATCGCAGCCGACCCAGAGCGTGCCATCGCGGCCCTTGAAGAGGGCGCTGATGAACACGCCGCTGAGGCTGTCGGCCTTTCCTGGATCGTGAACGAAGAGTCTGAAGTCGTAGCCGTCGAATCGGCCCAGCCCGTACGGCGTGCCGAACCACATAAAGCCCTGATCGTCCTGTACGATGTGGCCCACGTTTGTTTGCGACAGCCCGTTGACGCTAGGCAGACGCGTGAATCGGATGTCCGTGCCCTTGATGATGGGCAACCTGATTGGCCGAGGACTTACGCGCGCCTGCGGTACCGTCTGGCGCGTAGTTCGCTCGTCGGCCGCACACATCAGCACAGCCGCGAAGGAGAGCGTTGGAAGTCCATGGCATTGAAATCTGGACATCGCCTTCATTTGCGACTGGCTCCCCACGGCCCGTGACTACGTCATCGTCAGATATGAGCTTGTGATCCCGCCGACCTGTACATCCTTCTTTATGATGGCAGATTTCTTCTGGATTTCGGGTCGTCCCACGAGTCGATTGGAACGACGGCTGCCCTCATTTCGAGATATCGCGGCTCATGAGGTGAGGGACGGGACGCTCGCCTCTACGATTTATGCAAAGGTCAGCTCAGCAGCGCTGCCGTGGGACAGTTGAGGGGGATTTCCAGTGTGTCGAAGGTAACAGTTCAAATCGGCACGATCGTCGCGGTGTCGGCGGGAGGTCGTTGGCTTCATCGGATTGAATTGGCAGTTTGCCAGCCAACGAGACGGCATCCTCGTTTGCCTGAAAATCGAGCACATGGAATCGAATAGCAGTTCGAGTGGACCGCCAAATGCCGAGCCCCAGTATGCATTTGACGGATCCCCGTCAAATCACGCCAGAAGCAATCCGTACTTCTGAAGTAACGGGGAATCCACGATCCCGCCACGCCTGGAGGCCGCCAGCGAGGGGCCTCACGTGCGCCACCCCTTTCTGCCGCATTGCGAGTGCCACCCTAGCGCTCGTGAACTCACCCGGAGAAGCACAATAGAGGACCACCTCCCGAGAGGGCGATAGGTGTGCATCGCCGTATCGCTCGAGCCTGCGGGGATCGATTCGCACAGCACCGGGAATAGCCATAACGGTGGTGGCGAGATCCGACCGGCCCTGAAGATCCACAATCAGAATATCTTCGCCGGCATTCAGCTTCTCTTTCAGTTGGTCCGGAGTGATCCGTGCAAGTCTGAACTGATGGAGGAAATGCAGCCAGCGGGCGAACCTCCGGGCCAGGTAGAAGCCAAATCCGGCCGCAACGGCGATGGCTCCAAGGGTTCCTATGCGAGCGAGATGAACCGCAACGCGATCTAGTTGATTGCTGAAGACGTAGCCGACGGCAGTGTAGGTAACGGACCAGAACGCGGCCCCGAGGCCGTCGAAAACCAAGAATTGGGTGGGGGGTATATGAGTTGCTCCAGTCAGAGGAGCGGCAACGGCATCGAGCCCCACGACAAACTTGGAGAAGAGCAACGTCCTCACACCGTGCCGGGCAAACGCTCCGGTCGCTCTCCGGACGCAAGCCTCGGGTCCTTGGGAGAGTCCACAGAGGAAGTGCAATACTCTGTCGCCCATGCGACGGCCAGCCTCGTACCAAGCCAGGTCAGCGATCAGAAACGTAAATACCGAAACGGAGATGACTCCTGCCAAGCTTAACTTTCCTGAACGCGCCAGTGCACCGCCGGCGACAAGAAGCACATTTGCTGGTACCGGCAAACAGGCTTGCCTGCCCAGTACCGCGACGATTAGCAGCCAGTAGCCGTGTTTCGCGAGGAAATCGAGCGTTTCGTTCATAGTCAACCTCCGGCCAAGCTTCGGGCATATGCACTCAGCGGTCGCGCTCTACGCTGCACTGGGTAGCCCGCGAATATTCGACCGTCGGAGGGCTACCAAGAGCATCCGGCGCGCGCGGAACAACCTGGTTTTGACGGCTGGGATCGTCGATTGGAGCCTTTGGGCTGTTTCTCGGACACTGAGTTCCTCCAGATCGCGAAGGATCAAAACCCGTCTGTACTTTGTGGGCAATTCTACGACGGCACTACGAACCGCCTGAATTTCTTCAATGCGCGCTAGAGATTGATGTGGTGAGTCGCCTGACGATGCGATAGAAGTAAACTCGCCGGGCGGTCGATAGATCGGCTCACGCTGATCGCGGCGATATGATTGCAGTACTTCATTGATAGCGACTCGAGTCATCCAAGTGCGGAAGCTAGACTCGAAGCGGAATGTTGCCAGGCGGCGCCAGACTCTTAGAACGACCTCCTGCACGAGATCCTCCGCATCCGCCTGGTTCCGCACCATCGAAAGGACACGCTTTTTAATCACGGTCAAGTGTCGAGCCATCAATGCGCCAAAGTATTCGGGTTCACCCTCCAGGGCCAGTTTGATGAGGTAGCTGTCTTCGAGCGTTGCGATTGGTGGGGTCATTTGGTGTCCGTCCCTATCTGGAAGAGATGCAACAGACCGCCAGCTTGTTTGACGCAGTGATTGGATTTCCCGCCAACAAGATCAAGTCGTCTTGGCTCAACTCTTGTGAAGGATAGCGATGGCCGCATCGATGGACAAAGACTTCGGCGTAGTGTGCGAGGACCAAGACGCCAAGTGCCGCGTCACGCTTTCGGGTCGCATTACCATCGATTCCTCGCCAGATCTTCGCACTCTCTTGCTACAACGCCTCCAATCATCGAGCTGCCAGAGTCTGACGGTAGACTTTTATGAAGTCGAGTACGTCGATAGTTCGGGATTAGCGATTCTGGTCGAGGTTCTTAAGGCCTCGCGAATCCATGGGAAGGCCTTTCACTTAAGCAGGCTTCGGGAACGGCCTCGCTACCTATTGGAAACAACGCGACTCCTGCATCTCTTCGACGAGTTGGAAGAAGAATTGCCGCCGGCGGATCAGTCGCGGCCCGGGACCGAGCCATGAATACCTCTGTTGTGGAACGTGTTGGCGGTGCGACCCTGCGGCACGTTGAGTACGTGGGCAGGCTCGCGATCCAATTTCAAAATACGCTTCTCTCCCTGGGTCGCACGATGCCTCTCATCGGAAACCCGAACCGGTGGCGATCGGCGGTCCGGCAGATGCTCGCCGTCGGTGTCGATGCATCCCCAATGGTCGGGATCATGGCAGCCTGCGCAGGATTCATCCTGGCGATGCAAGGGGCCTCGGAACTCCGCCGCTTCGGGGCAATGGAGTACGTGGTCCAATTGGTGACTATCGGGTTTGCCCGGGAGTTGGGCCCGTTACTCACCGCGATTGCCGTGAGCGGCCGATCAGGGTCGGCATTCTCGGCCGAGATCGGTAGCATGGTGGTCACGGAGGAGGTCGATGCCTTACGGACGATGGCGATCGACCCGGTGGAGTTTGTGCTGGCCCCGAAGTACCTGGCGGCGCTGATCGT
>JAOAPT010000487.1 GCA_025463045.1 Candidatus Solibacter sp. | reverse complement strand
CGCTCGTGAACGTCGGCGCCGTCACTGTCAGCGTCTGCGAAGGCGGAGCCGCACCGCCAGCGGATGCGTTGAACGCAACCGCCGTTGGGCTGAAGGCAAGCGTTCCCGTCGTCGAATTGGCTACGTTCAGTGTGACCGGAACAGTCTGCGTCGACGACCCCGCGGTCAACGAAATCGTACCGCTGCACGTCGTGCCCCCGGCGAGTCCGGTGAGGTTGATCGAAATCGTGAAATTCGTGTTCGTCTGCCCGGCGGTGAAGCTGCCGCTCGGCGACAGCGCCAGCCAGGTCCTGCTCGTGCAGCTCTGCTCCGACACCTGAGCGCTGGCGCTCGTACTCGGCTGCGCCGTCACCGTCAGCGTCTGCGCAGCCGGTGCATTGCCGCCGGCGACACCGTTGAACGTGAAAGCCGAAGAGCTCAAAGTCAGTGGTCCGGTGGCCGCGGAGAGGACGTTCAAGGTGACGTTTGCCGTCTGCGTCGCCGAGCCCGCCGTAATCGAAATCGTGCCGCTGCAAGTCGTGCCTCCGGCGATTCCGGCTTGACTCACCGACACCGTGAACGTCGCGTTCGTCGGACCGGCCGTGAAACTGCCCGTCGGTGAAAGTGTCAGCCAGGTGCTCCCGGTGCAGCTCTGCTGGGACACCTGCACGGTGGCGCTCGTATTCGTCTGCGCTGTCACCGTCAGGGCCTGCGCAGCCGGAACCGTCCCGCCCGCGACCGAATTGAACGTAAACGCCGAGGGGCTCAAGGCGAGTGGTCCCGTTGCCTGGCCGGTGACGTTCAGTGTGATCTGCGCCGTTTGCGTTGCCGATCCCGCGGTGATGGTGATCGTGCCACTGCACGTGGTGCCCGCCGCCAGTCCCGAGGGATCCGCCGACACCGTGAAGGTCGTGTTCGTCGGGCCGGCCGTGAAGCTGCCGGATGGCGCAAGCGTCAGCCAGTTGCTGCCGGTGCAACTCTGCTTCGATGCCTGAGCGCTCGCGCTCGTACTCGTCTGCATGCTCACCGTCAGGGTCTGCGACGCAGGCGCCGCCCCTCCCGCGGCAGCGTTGAACGTGAACGCGGACGGGCTCAAAGTAATTGCCGAAGCCGACCCGCCGGTTACCGTCAGGGTGACATGGAACAAAAGGTATCCCTGCGATGAATCCACCTCGAGCGTGCTGGTGTACGTCCCTGCCTGAAGGCTGCCGGGACTGACGGTAATCGTCAAGACCGCGGGAGTGATGGTCTTGTTCAGTGAGCCCGAGACCCAGGCTGCTCCGTCGGTCTTCAGGGTAAGAGACAGGGGAACCGTGGGACTGAAAATGTCATAGTCCGCGGGTGTCGGTACGCTGCCGCCCACCTGGTAAGTGAACGGGACGTCGAACGCCGTTTGTGTGAACCCAAGGACAGGAATGCTTAAGACCAGCAGACAGAGGCGGCCGATCGCAACTATCTGCGAAAATCGCAGTCGAGGCACGCTGTAGAGTGTAGCTCAAGTTTTTTTAAATTAAAGTCCCATTCACCTGCCGGAAGTACTGATCCAGCCGCCGGATTTTCCGAATCTTAGGGTGCCAGGTTCGCTCAGTTCGCCGCCCCTCCGGTGGGCTAACTTTCGCGCCACTCCGCGCCAGCAAGACAGTTAAGCGCTCCGTGAACCGGCGATCCGGCGCCGCCCGGGTAGCTCCAACTCGCCTTCCAGCCCCTTCAAACCGGACTCTCCGAGCGTTCGGGCCGATTGTTCCAAAGCTAACGTTAGACCAGGTGCTTTTGTTGATGTGACAACAACACGAACGCCATGCGTCCGATGGCGTAACCTATCGGGCTAACTCCCGCAACTTACCCCTCGCCTCGGCGATCTGCCGCTCTAACTGCGCCTTATGCCGCGACGCCTGCGCATCCAATCCTGTGCCCGGAGCCGCTAACTCGCCCTCGACCTCCTTTAGATACCCCTCCATCCGGGCGAGCAACTGCTTGTAAGTGGACTCGTTCCGCCATCCGCCGCCATTAACCGTGACATAGACCGGGGTCGTATGTGCCACCTGTCCGCCCCCTGCGTCGACCCTCGCCGCGATCCAGATCCCGTGATCCACCGGCAGTTCGAGCGTGACCTTCCCCTTACCCCGCGCCAACACCTTCCCGTGCCCGACGATCTCCACCGCCGCCCCGCCCGCCTCCGTCAGTCCCTCCGCCGCGATCTGCAGCTTGCTTCCCGCCGCCACGTCCACCACATCGCCCGGCAGGTGCCCGTTCACCGTCAGCAGCGCCACCGGGCCCGTCGTCACGAACGTGTGCCCCGCCTTCATCCCCGCCATCCATCGCGCAAACGTCAACGGACCGTCCGTGTACGTGTAGAACCGCGCGTTTCCGATCTGTGAGTGCCTGTCCCCGCCGCCCTGCCCGCACCACGGGAAGTCCGACCCCGCGAGCGCCGTCAGCTTGTATCCCATGTCCAGAAACTCATAGTAGTGGTCGACCGCCAGCGGACCCTCGGGCACGCAGAACTGCACCAGCTCCAGGAAATCCGTCTTCCCGCGCAGCGTATTCAGCGCCATCCCGCGATATCCGTGGAAGCTCATCCCCTGATGCGCAAATCCCGTCACCCCGCCGAGCTCATGCACCTTGTCGAAGAGCCGGTCGAACGAGTAATAGTCCTGCGCCGACCGCACCCAATCGTTCGCCCCCAGCGAAATTGTGTGCCCGATCTCGGGGGTCCGCGGATCCTCCTGCCCCGGCGTCAGAATCCGCCCCGCCTCCGCATACCGTCCGCGATCCCCGAACGCGTATTGCGCGAAGTACACCATCCAGAAATCGCCCATCTGCAGCAGATTCCCGACGTGTATATCCTCCGCCGCGATCCACTGCGCAATCGCATGATCGTCCCCCGGCGACCGCCGCAAATGTATATGGTCGTCGCTCGAATACCACCCGCGCCCCGGCATGTCGACCCACCGCGCCATCCTGTACTCGCGCGTCACGGCAGCCCCCGCCGCCACCTCGAACGTCTCCTGCTGTCGCCGGTACTCGTTCCCCTTCGTCACCGTCACCGTGTATCGTCCGGCGGGAACCTTCACGTCGAATCCGCCGTCGACGTAGAAGCTCCCGTCGGGCTGTAGCGAGTACCCTTGCGCGCGATCGTTCTGCCCCCACATCGCCGCGATCGCCTGCCGCGGAATCGGGATCGCCGATTCCGATATCGCGACCGCCCCGCGCACCCTCGGACGCACCCCGTTCGCATCCTCCAGCACCACCCGCACCGGTCCGCCCGCGATCCGCACCGTGAGTGTCGCCTCCCTGCTCACCTGCGCCAGTTGCACCAGCGCCGTCAAAAAAATCGCCGCCATCACCACCCGGAGTCGCATTCCGCTCGCAGTATACACCTTCGCAATTTGCACCTGGCCGCGCCAGCCCTTCACTTTCACGTGCGCCAGAGTCGACCAACTCGAACCCTGGAGCGGCAGATTCGACCAGTTCGGCCCTGAGCCTCTTTTTCAGTCGCGGTAGGGACGTCCGTTACCGAACGCCCCCCGCACAGATCCGTACGGGCGCACTTTAGCGCATACGGCTCCTACCTCGGGTATTTGGCGTCAAAGCGCACTCCAGGTTCAGGATGCAGTATCTGCGGTCGAGGTATGTAACGATCCACGATTGGTCGGAAACGCTCCCACGTCCGTCCATCCCGCTGACTCCTGCGCCTCAGCGCCTCCAGCCACGCGCGAACCACTTCTCGTCGGAACATCCGTAGCGAACTGGTCGGTTCAGCCTTGGCAAGGGAATTGGTAAACCCTTCGGCGTCAGGGAGGAGGAATCCCGTTAAGCGAGCCAGATGCGGCGCTGAGGGTCGCCCGACCGAGAGCCTCCGGATAGGACCCTAGCACGACATTCGAGCAGCGAGCAGTAGAGATCTCATATACGCATGCTGGCCCTCGAGTCCCACATCGCCTCGAACATATTTCCTGCGCTACTCGGAATAACGACGTTCCTATCTACCTCTCTCTCGCATCGAGGCGCCTGCCCCGAAAGCTGTTACCGCCGATACGGATCCTCCCACTAGCAAAAGTGCAATCATTGCAGCTCTAGATCGCTTTTCGGAACCAAGCGAGTGCGTGTCATTCAAATGACGAGCATGCCGCGCCGGATAACATGACACGCATTTTGCGCGATTCCCCGTCAGTAAAGTACAGGGCTTCTTTTGCCATCCAATCATACTCGCGGCCTGTCCACACGTCCGACATGAGCCCGCGACCCGCGTGAGTGTTCGATCGGAGCAGTACATGCCCGATCTCGTGTGCGATAGCATGCGAAAGAACGCTAGCATACGTGCGATTTTCGCGGGCCGCGGCCTCCCGGATATGTTCGTCAAACAGCCTCACATTCAGGCCTGTGCGGGTCAGCGGTTGAGCCATCCCAAGCACTTGCTTCTTGACGCCGGGTACAGCACCGGGAACGATATCGAGAGCGATATCCCGGCGAGCGTGACACGCAAGCTCCAGCTCGTGGCCTGTGCGGAATGGCTCGTAAATCATCAACGTGGCCTCGGGCGCGTCTGGAACACCGGCGACCCACTCGATCTCGATTCCAGAATTTCGGAAAATGCGGCGCAAGTTGAAGACTATGGCTTCGCTCACCTGGTGTGAGGCTCTCGCCTTGTCGTACACGGTGATCCGGAGTTTTTCAGCATTGACGGTGCCCATGATCAAGGCGGCAATCACCAGCGTTTTCATTCGGAACCTCCGCCCGCCGGTTGCGGGTTGAGTCCGACTTTGAGGGCTCGCGCTCCGTGCCTCGATAGCGCGATGGGAATTCGGAGGTAAAAAGATTGACGCGGGCTAAGTGATTGCGAACTTTGGGGGATCGCGCGGCAAGCTCGCGAAATGGTGGATGTCAGTTGATGCTACACTCTTCGAGCGGAGGCCAATATGGAGTACTCCAGCAAGCCTGTGCGATTCGGTGCCTTCGAAGTAGACCTCAGCGCTGGCGAATTGCGCAAGCATGGATTGCGGCAGCGACTTCAGGAGCAGCCTTTTCTAGTCCTGGCGGCTCTGCTCGAGCACCCGGGCGAAGTCGTGACACGCGAGGAGTTGGTCCGCCGCTTGTGGCCCGATGGCACGTTCGTCGATTTCGACCGGGGCCTGAACGCGGCCGTGACGCGACTCCGGCAGGCACTCTCGGATTCGGCGGAGTCGCCTCGCTACGTCGAAACGGTCGCGCGGCGCGGATACCGGTTGCTGGCGCCGATCCATGCGGAACCTGAGGTTACCACTCCGCTCGTCGCCCGTCACAAATCGCCTGTGCGGATGTGGCCAGCCGTATTGCTGGCCTTGGTTCTGCTCTCTGGTGTCGGTATCTGGTGGAAGCTGAATGAGGTGCCGGACAAGCCACTGGTGGTAGTCCCGCTCACGACGGAGCCCGGAATTGCGGTGGCCCCGAGTTTCTCGCCAGATGGAAATCAAGTCGCCTTTCAGTGGGATCAAAACCGACGTGAACCGCGCATCTTCATACGCGCAATTGGGCCCGGAGAGCCGGTCCGTCTCACAGCAGGTTCTGCCGCGGAATTCGGCCCGGCTTGGTCGCCGGACGGCAGATTGATCGCCTTCTTCCGCTACCTGAGCGAATCCCGGTATGGCGTTTTTCTGGTTCCGCCGCTCGGCGGCGCGGAACGTAAACTGATGGAGTTTGCCGCCTCGCCAGAGTATTTTCCGAGCTCCTATGGCCGGTTGCCCGGAGCCGATCTGCGCCCCATCGCTTGGACACGTGACGCCAGCCACCTGATCGTAGGGATTCCCGACAAAAGCGGCCTCGGTCTGTTTGTCGTTTCGACGGACAGCCTTGAGAAGACCCGTCTGACCATGCCGGCCGGCAAATGGGAGAGCAGCCCAGCCGTGTCGCCGGATGGCAGCTTACTGGTGTTCAGCCGCCACGAAAACGTTGACGCCAGTGATCTCTATCTGCTGGCGCTCTCGAAGGACTTGCGTGCGAAAGGCGAGCCGAGACAACTCACGCGGGAAGCCCGCTCCGGGCGATATGCCGAGTCCCCAACCTGGGCGCAGGACGGAAACGAGATCATCTATTGTTCCAACCGGGACGGCATTCCCAGGCTATGGAGAATCGGGTTGCAGTCAGGGGCCACGCCGAGACAAGTGCCTTCGGTGGGACCAGACAGCTATTTACCGGCTGTATCGGCGCGCGGCCGCCTCGTTTATGTCCACGGCGATCGCGACATCAATATCTGGCGTCAGCAACTTTCCTCTGGCTCGGGCGTCCTGGATGCGCCCGTGAGTCTGATTGCTTCAACTGCCAGAGATTCGAGTCCGGATTATTCGCCCGATGGAAAGCTGATTGCGTTTCAGTCAGCGCGTTCCGGTAATGCCGAAATCTGGCTCTGCGGAAGCGACGGTGGACGCTGCCGGCCATTAACTTCATTCAACGGGCCACTCACTGGGACACCCCGTTGGTCTCCAGACGGTAAGCAGATCGCATTCGACTCCGCGGCAGCCGGCCCCTTCAACATCTATGTTATGGATGCGGATGGGGGCATTCCGCGACGTCTGGTCGATCCTGCCGATGGCTTCGCGCCAAGCTGGGCACACGACGGTAAATGGATATACTTCACCTCGCTCAGAACGGACCGTTCTGAGATCTGGAAGCGCTCCAGTTCTGGAGGCGCTGCGATTCAAGTGACCCGCAATGGCGGATTCACAGCTTTCGAGTCGCCCGATGGACAGAGCCTTTATTACATGAAGCTCGACGTGAAGTCTACCCTTTGGAGGAGTCGGCTTGACGGCAGCGCTGAAACTGCAATTGCCGATGAAGTCGCACTGCGAGGCTTCGCCGTGACTCCGAACCAGATCTACTATTTGCGGCGGGAGGCTCGTGGCTTTGCGACGCTGCGTTCATTGACGCTGGCTACGGGCAAGGACACTGGGCTTGCGAAAATAACGGGAACTCTGCACCAGGGCCTCAGTGTATCGCCGGACGGCAAGTACGCCTTGTACACGCAGATCGATCACGCGGGGAGCAATCTCATGCTCTTGGCGGACTTCCGTTAATTACCGTTGGTTATTGGCGGCAGATCCGGTTGGTCGCATAGATGCCGGAGAAATCAGTAAATTGGCACAATTGACACGAGTCTGGATACGTTTCGATTCTGGCCGCATCAAACGCGGTCCGATCAAACCACCCGAATTACTATCAGGCCAATGACCTCCGCGCAAGCTATCAGGCCCATCCAGACCGGGTACACAGCCGATCGTTCTCGTACGAGGCGAGTACGAGCATCTTCGAGCCGAGAATCAGTACGTCTTCCCTTGCCTCGGACTCGGCGTCGGGCGGGGTCCCCAAGGTTTGTGATCAGACGCGATAAAAACCGCTTGCTGTCCCCACTTTCATTGTGCAGAATGATCGTGCGTGGTCTTGAGTGACTCGCCGCTCCACGGCGTCGGATCAGGCATAAGGCCGGATAAGTCGCGCAGCGTTTATCTATCCGTCCCGAGGCGGGGCATTGCGGTCGAGATCAGGTGGGATCCAAAGAGAAACGGAAGGGATCAAATCCTTAACGGAGCCTTTCGGTTTGATGTGTCTACTACCCCGTGTGCTACTCCTTTCCTGTAGGACTCTTCCATTCCCTATTCCATGCCGGTTTATCCCGGCGCACTCGGCGTTCATCGGCGGCTAAGATTTTCATACGCCCTTGAACCCGTCGTGTATCCGTGCTACTGCTACCACCATGCAACGTCGCGATTTGCTTAAGTCCGCGGCCGCCGGCCTGACCATTCTCAAGAGCGGCACCCTGCGCGGCCAGAACGCGCCCGGCAACAAGCTCAACGTCGCTCTCTTCGGAGTCTGGGGACGCGGCACTGCCCACTACAACGTCCTCCGAGGCGAGAACGTCGTCGCCATCTGCGACGTCAACGACCTCCGCACCAAAGAGGCCCTCGCCATCTTCCCCAAAGCCAAGCCTTATTGGGACTGGCGCCGCGTCATGGACCAGAAGGACGTCGAAGCCGTCATTATCTGTACCGCCGACCACCACCACGCCTTCATCGCCAATTGGGCGCTCAATCGCAACATGCACGTCTACTGCGAAAAGCCCCTCGGCATCTCCGTCGACGAGGTCCGCACCGTCCGCGCCAACTATCTCTCCAAGCGCGCCAAAGTCGCCACCCAGCACGGCACCCAGCGTCACGCCTATCCCAACTTCGAACGCGTCCGGGAGCTCATCCTCGATGGCGCCATCGGCGACCTCAAGACGGTTCACGGCTGGGATTCGCGCCGTCTTCCGCGCCCCGGTTATCCCACCGCCGAGGGCATGCCTCCCGCCGAGCTCCACTACGAGCAGTGGATCGGACCCTCGCCCTATCACCCCTACAGCCCGCAATATTTCGGCGGCTCCAATGGCCTGAACTGCCTCTTCTGGAACATGTACCGCGATTTCGGCGTCGGTCAGATGGGCGACATGGGCGCCCACACGATGGACCTGCTCTGGAACTCCGTCGACGCCGGAGCGCCCACCGGCATCGATACCGATCTCGAAATCAGTGATCAGTACGATCCCAACATCACCCCCGTCAAACTCAAGGCGACGTTCGATCACCCTGCCAACAACTGGCGCGGCCCCATTCAGATCGTCTGGTATCAGGGCGGACTCAAGCCTAATCCGCCGAAGGGGTACATAGACGTCAGTAAGATCGGCAACGGCGCAATCTTCGAAGGCACCAAGGGCGCCATCCTCGCCGACTTCACCACGCGCGTCATCATTCCCAACAATGATGACGGCGACCTGACTTACTATAAGCGCCGCTCCAAACAGGAGACTCTGCCATTGATTGGTGGTACCGGCCAGACGACCCAGGCGCCCGGCCGCGCCCCTTCAGGCGCCGCGCCGCTGCCCCGTTCCGCGCCTCCCGCACTCCCCACAGGCTTCACCGCCAACCCGAGCGCCGAGCCCGGCCCCAACGGTTTCCCCGCCGTCCAATTCGTCGAACCCGCTCATCTCCCGGCTGCTCTTGGCCTGCCCAATCCGAGCATACAGGGCATCCTCCAGGCCGAACAGGCCGGACGCCCTGTGACGGGCGATGTCTTCCAGATGGAGTGGCTCGACGCCTGCAAAGGCAAGTCCAACAACGTTACCCATGGCACCAGTTCCAAGACGCACTGCGACTTCGATTACAGCGGCTCCATGATCGAGCAGATGCTCTTGGGCCTGATTGCCCACAGGGCAGGGAAGAAGCTCGACTACGATCCGAAGACCGGTCGCGTCACCAACCACGCCGAAGCCAATGATTGGCTCAAGCGCACTTACCGCACTGGCTGGACGCTCAACGGATAGCGCCCCCGATCGCGTGTGCGTCGCGCTGGCCGTCCCGACCCAACCCGCTCCGACGAGAAACAGTCCAATCCGAGCCGCGACGGTTACGGAGCGGTGGTCGCCCGCTTCACGCACTTCAACAAAGATAACCAACGATAACCTAGTCGCCGCGTCGGCAGTGTATTAGCGTATCCGTACAGTGACTCTGAAGTTGCAGCCCGCGAGCCCGATCCCGATGTACCTCCAGATCATCGAGCAGGTCCGTCACTCCGTCGCCGCCGGACTGCTCCGCCCCGACGATGAACTTCCGTCCGTGCGCGCGCTCGCCTCGCAGCACCTGATCAATCCCAACACCGTCGCCCGCGCCTATCTCGAGCTCGAACGCGAAGGCCTCGTCTGCAAGAAGCGCGGCACCGGAACCTACATCTCGCCCAAGGCGGCCATCGCGACTCCGAAACACAAAGCCCGCATCGTCGGCGAACTCCTCGACCAGGCCCTCACCACGGCCGTCGAATTCCGTCTGTCCCGAACCCAGATCCGCATGCTCTTCGAAGAGCGCCTCAAAAATATTCCCAAATGGAGCGATCCCCATGCAGCCGTCGGCGATTGAAACCCACTCCCTCACCAAGACTTTTCTGGGCCGCCCCGTGGTCGACGCCCTCTCATTCGCCGTCCCCCGGGGGAGCGTCTGTGCCTTCCTCGGCCGCAACGGCAGCGGCAAGAGCACCACGATCCGCATGCTCATGAACCTCCTGCCGCCCACCGCCGGATCGGCCACGCTCCTCGGCCTCGACTCCCGCCGCGCCCACGAGGACCTCATGCACCGCGTGAGCTACGTCGCTGAATCGCCCGCGCTCTACGACTGGATGACGGTCCGCGAGCTCGTTCGCTTCACCGCCAATTTCTACCACCGCTGGAATCACTCCGCCGTCGATTCGCTCCTGCAGCGCTTCGCCATCGATCCCACGCAAAAGGTGCGCTACCTCTCGCGCGGCACCTACGCGCAGTTCGCGCTCGCGCTCGCCATGGGCAACGATCCCGAACTCCTCATCCTCGACGAACCCGCCGCCGGGCTCGACGTCCTGGTCCGCCGCGATTTCCTCGATAGCATCATCGAACTCATCCAACGGGAAGGCCGCACCGTGCTCTTCTCCAGCCATCTCGTCCACGAAGTCGAGCGCATCGCCGACGAAGTCGTCATCATCGATCGCGGCCGCCTCGTCGCCGCCGCCCGCGTCGACGATCTGAAGCAGCAGGTCCTCCGCTTCGTCGTTCGCGCTCCCCGCCGTCTCGACATTCCCAACATTCTCAGCTCCGCCTCCGACGGCACCCATCTCGTCCTCACCATCCGCGATCGCGAAGAGAGCGTGCGCCGCGCCATCGAAGCCGCGGGCGGGGAAGTCCTCGAGGCCACCGGGCTCAGCCTCGAAGAGATCTTCATCGATCTGGTCGGCGCTCCACGCCAGGACGAGGCGGCATGAGGCCGCTCCTCTGGAAGGAAATGCGCGACCTCCGTCCGTGGCTCGCGCTCGCGGCCGGCTCCGTCATCGCGCTGCAACTTCTCTGCCGCTCGCGCGCTTTTGAGGAGTCCTTCATGGGAGTCTACCTCTTGGGCCTGATGCCGCTTACCGCGACCCTCGCCTCGATCGCGCTCGGTGCCGGACAGGTCGCCCGCGAGCGCCACGCGCACACGCTCGACTTTCTGCTCGCCCGCCCGCTCCCCGCCGCCACGCTCGTCTGGACCAAGTTCCTTGCCGGCAGCATCGCGCTCGCGCTTCTGATCGCAGCACTCGTGGCGCTCGGGTACGGTAATCCAGACTATACCGGCGAGACCGGCGTCACCGCGATCCGCGGCGCCGTCGGCAGCGCCGGTCTGCTGCTCGCGCTCTTCCCGCGCTTTTGGTTTCTCTACGCGATCGCGCTGCTCCTCTCTGTCCTCTGCGATCGCACCGCGAAAGCTGCCGCCGCGTTGGCCGTCGTCGCCCTCACCTTCCTCGGCTTCGCCCTCTCCTGGAGCGACCTCGCGCCCTTCTCCGGCCTCCCATCGTGGCTTCCGTTCTTCGATAACACCGGCGCACTCGTGCGCGTCGCCCGCGATTCCTCGCTGCTGTTCGGCACCGGACTCCCGCTCTGCGCCGCCGCGCTCCTCGTCACCTGGGCCGCCGCGACGCGCCTCAAACATTCGCCTGCCAGCTACTTCGGGAACCGCGCGCTCCTTCTCGGCGCGGCCGCGCTGATCGGCGCCGCCGTCCTCGCCGC
>JAOAPT010000460.1 GCA_025463045.1 Candidatus Solibacter sp. | reverse complement strand
TAACATGCCCTAAGGTGATTACGGAGCGCAAGGGGTTATATACTCGCACATGAGAGGAATCTTTTATTCAATGAAACAGAATCGCGCACTTACCACCGTTCTAGCGATCGCCGCGACTGCGGGTCTGGCCCTGGCTCAGGCGCCCAAGAAGGCACCGGCGAGCCCTCCGATGGAGACCACCGCCACGATCGGCGGCAAGGCCGTCACGATCAAATATTCTGCGCCGTCGGTGAACGGGCGGAAGATTTTCGGAGGAAGCGACGCGCTTCAACCGGATAACAGCGTATGGCGCGCGGGAGCTAATAACGCGACGGCACTGCATACCGATGGCGACATCAAGATCGGCAATCTGGACGTCCCGGCCGGGGATTATACGCTTTACGTAGTTCTTGATCCTAAGGCATGGCAACTCGTTGTCAGCAAGCAGACCGGCCAGTGGGGAATCAATCGCGACGGCAGCACAACGCTCGACGAGAGCAAAGCGCTTGGCCGCGTGCCGATGAAGATGAGCAAGCCCGATTCACTGGTGGAACGGTACATGATTAATCTCGCCGGCGGCGGAAATAAAGGTACGCTCACACTGCAGTGGGAAAACAAGAAAGCGACTGTCGATATCTCGGCCAAATAATGCAATGCCTAGGGTCGCTGTTCGTTCTTTCGGCAGCCGCACTTGCGGCTGCCGCCCCTTCTCCTGATTACGGAAAACTCCCCCTCCAATTTGAAGAGAATCGCGGACAGACGGATGCGCGCGTACGTTATCTGGCGCGGTCGGCGGGGCGCACCCTCTTCCTGACGCAGGATGGCGCGGTGTTAAGCGCGGCGGGTGAAGCGGTGCGATTGCATTGGCGCGGCGCGAATCGGCACGCTGCGATCGAAGGAGTGGAGCGGCGGGCCGGTGTCAGTAATTATTTGGGACGCCGTCCACTCGCGGGCGTGCCGCAGTTCGCGCGCGTTCGCTATCGCGAAGTGTGGCCCGGAATCGACGTGGTCTTCTATGGCAGCGGCGGCGAATTGGAATACGATTTTCTGGTCGCGCCGGGCGCCGATCCGCGCCGCATCCGGCTGGAGTTCGAGGGCGCGCGCGAGATACGCAGCGATGGCGGCGAGCTGGTGCTGAGCACGGCGGCGGGCGAATTGCGGCAGCGCGCTCCGGTGATTTATCAGGAAGGCGAACGCGTGCGCGGCGGGTATGTATTGCGCGGGCACCAGGTTAGCTTTGCACTCGGCGAGTACGATCGCACGCGCGCGCTGGTTATCGACCCGGTGCTGATCTACACCGCGCGCTTCGGCGCGCGCGCTCAACCGGCAATCGCACAGCCTGCGGGACTCAATGGCTTCGACCGCGGAGGCGCGGCGATCGCGGTGGATGGCGCGGGCAGCGTGTACGTCGCCGGCGCGGCATACACGGCGGACTTTCCGACCACGGCCGGTGTCTTTCAGCCGGACCTGCACACGAGTACCGTGCCTTCGAATTTCCTGCTTCCGAACGATGCAGTGATCATGAAGCTCAACCCGAGCGGCACGGCACTGGTCTACTCCACATTTCTCGGCGGACGCGGCGACGATTACGCCACCGGGATCGCGATCGACCCGGACGGGAATGTATACGTCAGCGGCACGACGAACTCCCCTGATTTCCCGACGACTGCGGGCGCGATTCAGCCGGTCGCTCCGGAAGCGAACTTGTACAAGGGCTTCGTGGCGAAAATCAATCCGGATGCGAGCAAGCTGCTCTACGCGACGTATCTGGGAAGCTCCGGCGGGGTTTCCGAGGTGCGCGGAATTGCGATCGACAGCGCGCGCAATATGTATGTCACCGGGGCGGTGCTCGGCTCGAATTTTCCGACTACTCCCGGCGCGTTTCGCACGACGGGCTTTCCGTTTGCGTACACCGCCTTCGTCAGCAAGATCAACCCCGCGGGCACGGCGCTTGTGTACTCGACGTTCCTGGGTCTGGGGATGAGCAGCATCGGAGCCGCACAGCCGCCGTTTTCGAACATGGCGATCGCGGTGGATGCCGCGGGCAACGCATATGTGGGCGGCGCTACTGGCGACCCGAGTTTTCCGGTTACACCCGGCGCATTTCAAACAGCGCCGCGAAGGAACGGCAATCAACCGGCGGTCACAAGCGGATTCGCCACGAAGGTCAATCCGTCGGGTAGCGACCTGGTGTTCTCGACCTATCTCGGCGGCAGTTATTACGATGGTATCGACGCGCTGGCGCTCGGACCGGACGGCAGCATCTACGTGACTGGCCACGCATCGTCGCCCGATTTCCCGACGACTCCGGGCGCGTTCATGACGGCGCCGAAGCCCGAGTTTCCGCCGAACAGCGTGGTCCGTTATCCGCCGTACGGGTTCGTTTCGCGCCTCAAGCCCGATGGCAGCGGATTGATTTATTCGACGTATATCGGGGGCGGCGGCTCGATCATCATGGGAGCGATCGCCGTAGATGCGCTGGGCAACGCGTTCGTCGCGGGCGCGGCGGATTCGACGAGTTTTCCGACGACTCCCGGCGCGATTCAGCCGTGCCTGGAAGATCCGAACGGATACTCGAACGCGATTCTATTTGAGCTTGATCCGAACGGTTCGCGGCTGCTCTATTCGACATTCCTCGGCGGCAATGTGCGCGATCAGGGCTTCGCGCTGGCGCTGGATAACGCCGGCAACGCGTATCTCACCGGCATGAGCGACTCGACGACGTTCGTCACCACGCCGGGCACGGCGGGGATTCCGACGGGGCAGTGGTTCATCGCGAAGGTCGGCCTCGCCACACCGGCACCGCTGGGCGTCACGTGCGTGGTGAACTCGGCGAGCATGGTGCCGGGTCCGCTGGCGGCGGGAGAGATCGTGAGCGTCTTCGGCACGGGACTCGGCCCCGCGAATGCGCTCGCCGGAACGGTGGTCAACAGCGCGTTCACCACGTCGCTCGGCGGCACGCGCGTGCTGTTCGACGGGGTGGCGGCGCCGCTGCTGATGGTGTCCGGAAATCAGATCAATGCGATCGTGCCTTCGGCGGTCCGCTTCCGCGCGCAGACCACGATGCAGGTGGAGGTCGGCGGCAAATTGATGCCCGCGCAGACATTCGACGTGGCCTTCGCATCGCCTGCCGTCTTTACACTCAACGGCACGGGCACCGGCCAGGCCGCCGCACTGAATCAGGACGGCACGGTGAACTCGCCGAACAATCCGGCGGCACGCGGGAGTCAGGTGACGTTGTTCGCGAACAGCGTCGGCGCGTGGCAGACGGTGATGGGCGACGGACTGGTGTTGAGCGACGCTCATCCCATGCCGCAGGTGTTCGTCAATCCTTCGATCAATACGGTCTCCACGGGCGTGTTTTACCTCGGAAACTCGCCGGGTTCGGTGACGGCGCTGTGGCAGTTGAACGTGCTGGTGCCGAATAATGTATTTCCCAATACGGCGTTGGTGGTCCGCATCCCCGGACCGAATCCTCTCACGCAGCGGGTCACGATCGCGGTGCGTTAAGAGCGCAATTTACGGAAAGGACACACGCAATCGGCACCGCGCGAACGTTCGCGCAGGGGCGCGAAATTAACCTCACGAGCTTGCACTCAGGCAGGGGGGTGGTATACATGATCACCATTACCTTTCCCCACGCCAGGGCGCGATCGTCAGCGGACTATCGCGTCAGACTATCGCGCGCGATCTCTACGTGTTTGATTTTCTGGCGCCGCCACGTATAAGTGATGTGGAGCGCGCCGTCTGACGTCTGAATCATGGCGGGGTAGGAGTACTCGCCGGTGTCGGACTCCAGGGTGCGCCAGGGCGTCCAGTGATCGCCATCGCTGCTGATCGCGAGATTCAGCGGCGTGCGTCCGCGCGGCGTGTGGTTGTAGACCATCACATAGCGGCCGTCCTTCAGGCGCACGACGTCGATTCCGGAATTCGGATTCGGCAGTTCGGTGAGGCGCGCGGGGGTCCACGTCACGCCGGCATCGTACGAATCGGAGACGCAGATGCGCGCCGCCTTATCGGAGCGCGCGTAGAAGCGCAGGTGGCCGCCATCGACCTGCACGACGGACGGCTGGATGATGCCGCCTTCCGGCGGCACGATGGGGCCGTGGCGCGTCCAGGTCTTGCCGAAGTCCGTGCTGCGCTCGACCCACGCGGCCCAGGAATTGTAGCTCTCGACCGACGTTCCGCTGACGATCACGCCTTTCGGCAGCACGAGAGGTTTGGCGCGGATCGGGCCATAGAGTCCGGCGGGCAGATGCTCGGGCTTCGACCAGGTGACGCCATCGTCGCGGCTGAACATGCGCGCGGCGGTCCACTGCTGAGGCGTCGGGCCGAACTTGTAATAGAGCCAGAGCAGGCCGTCGCCGGGGCGGAAGAGGACGGGATTCCACGTCGCGATATTCGGCTCGCGCGCGAGTTCGATGGGCGGCTGCCACTTGCCCTGATGACGGCGCGCACCCCAGATGGCGACGTCGGGACGGTTCTCGGCAGTGCCGCCGAACCAGGCCGCCATCAGATCGCCAGAGGCGAGTTCGACGATGGTGGACGCGTGGCACGAAGGCGTGGGCATGGGGTCGGCCACGAACTCCGCGGTTTGCGCCCGGAGCGCGGCGGAGAGCACGAGCAATAGCGAGAGTCTCACTCTGTTATTTTGCGGATAATCGTATGCGAATAGCAATTCCTGCGCCGGCTTTTTGCGGCGCGGCGTTCGGACAGACGCGCGTGATCATGGTCGAGTGCCGCTACACGTCGGGCCAAGGGATTGCGATCATGTGGCGCTTTGGCACGGAGTTGGTGGCCGCGCCTGGGTTCGAGAATGGATGCCGTCGTGCGATCCGCGGACCTTCACGTGCGCAGTGCGTCCGGCGAAGGCGGAGTAGTACGGCTCACCGTTACGCCGAGCCCTCGCTCGGAGCCGCCCCAGGTACGGAGCGGTGCGCCTTGGCCCGCGGTCGGGGTGGGACTCCAACGGGGAGCACGCGATCGGCGGAGATTGCGGGATTTTAATCGGTGTACGAATCGAAACAGGGCATCTTGCCGAAACCGCCGGGCTGGAGTATCGTCTATCTAAGTTCCGCGTCCTAGCGGCACCGCCAGGCAAGGGTGGCTGCCGCCCCCGGATACTCGTGCCTTGCCGGAAGGGGAATCATCTGCATGGCGCATAGCGGAACTGTGCAACCACGGCCGCGTATCAGCGGACAGATCATCATCGACGAACTGATCCGCAACATGGAGTTGGGGCGACTGGAGTTGGGGTACAGCATTCTGGTGCCCTGCATCTTCAGCGTCTACTTGCACCCCGACGATTTCACGCGCGTGATCAGCGTGGAGAACCTCATCAAGGAGGACGCCAAGCGCGCGCTTACGGCCCGGATGGCGGAGTGGAACGCGAAGGGCGGCGGCGGACTGCTGCGGCGCAACGCTCAGCGTAAGGTCTACAAGATCGCGTCGAATACGTGGTGGATCGGGCTGTTCGCCGATAGCGAATCGACCGTGCCGCCGGGCGATGTGGAGATCCACTCGGAGTTGAACGACGCTGCGCAGCCGGGGTATCGCGGCACGAAGACGACGCTGATCGATCGCGCGCCGTCAGTGACGTCGGCACGTGTGGCGCGCGATCGGGAGAATACCCGGATGCGGAGCGCGCCGATCTTCGCGGAGATCCGGTATCACGACGATTCGGGCCCGCAAACGTACTTGGTCACACAGAACGAAATCACGATCGGGCGCGGCGGCGATGATCTGTGGGTGGACCTCGCGCTGTATGGCACGGACGAGATTTCGCGCGAGCACCTGCGACTGCGGCGAGATCCGGCGAGCGGCGATTTCAAGATCACGGACCTGAGCAGGAATGGGACGTGGATCAATGGCCGCCGCATCGCGGGCAACGTCGAGATGCCTGTTCCAGAACGCGCGGAGATCTCGCTGTCGGAAGTCATCAAGCTCACATTCGAACTCCGCCATGACTGAACTCGCGCTGGATTTCGGCGCGGTGACCGATACCGGCCTGGTGCGCCGTCATAACGAGGATCGCTATTGGATCGACGCGGAGCGCGGTGCGTTCCTGGTGGTCGATGGCGTCGGCGGACAGGCGGCCGGAGAGCGCGCGGCGGAGATCGCGGTGGCGGCGATTCGAGACGCGCTCGCGACGACGGCGGACGTACGCGCGGCGATCACGGCGGCGAACAATCGCATCTTCGCCGAAGCGCAGGAGCACCCGGAATGGGACGGGATGGCGTGCGTGCTGACGCTCGCGCTCGTGTCGGCCGGAGAGACGGCGGCGCGGGTGACGATCGGGCACGTCGGCGATTCGCGGCTGTACCTGATCGCGGGCGGAGCGATTCGCAAGGTGACGAGCGATCATTCGCCCGTGGGCGAGATCGAGGACGCGGGCGAGATCGGCGAGGAAGAGGCGATGGCGCATCCGCGGCGCAACGAAGTATTTCGCGATGTAGGGAGTTGCCGGCGGTCGGCGGACCAGCAGGATTTCGTCGAAGTGCGCCAGTGCGAATTGCCGGGCGACGGCGCGATGCTGCTGTGCAGCGACGGATTGAGCGATCATCTGACGGCGCGCGCGATCGGCGAGATCGCGGACCATTACACGGGCAACGCGGAGGGGATCGCACGGGAGTTGGTGGACGCCGCCAATAGGGCGGGCGGTCGCGACAACATCACGGCGGTGTTCGTCGCAGGACGGGAGTATCGCGGAAGAAGCGGCGCGACGCGGCCGCGGCTCGGCGTGACGCGGATTCGCGTGCGTCCGCCGGTGTGGCGCGGGCGCGTTGCGTTCCTCAGTTACGGAGTGCTGATCGGGATGTTGCTATGGGCCATCCTGCGGATTCGAGGGTAGAAGTATGAACGTTCCTGCAAGCATTGGACGTTACGAAATCATTCGACGCCTCGGTAAGAGCATGAACGAGGTGTATCTGGCGTTGGACACGGAGGCCAATCAGAGGGTCGCGCTGAAGCTGATTCCGGAGGGCGGCGATCGCGCGCGGCAGTTGGTGGTGGAGGCGGAACGGCGCGGTGCGGCGATTCAGAAAGAGCTGCATCACCTGGATCCGCGCGTGGTGGAGATCTACGATTACGGCGATGTGGACGGCTACTTCTTCGTCGCGATGCAGTTCGTCGAAGGGCGCACAGTGGCGGATGTGCTCGCGGCGGATCGCGTGCTGGATACGTCGCGCGCGGCGGTGATCGCGCTGGAGATCTGCGAGCAACTGGCCAAGTTTCACTCGTGGGAATCGGCGGTGGTACATGGGGATATCAAGCCCTCGAACATCCACCTGGGTGCGAGCGACACGGTGCGGCTGCTGGATTTCGGGATCGCGAAGACGCTGCGTTCGGATTGCAACGCGACGATGCACAACTTCGGGAGTCCGAGCTACTGCTCGCCGGAGCGGCTGGCGCGCAACGAAGTGGACGCGCAGTCGGATTTGTGGGCGGTGGGCGCAACGCTGTATGAGATGCTGACGGGCGTGCCGCCGTACCAGGCGGAAGATACGCGCAAGCTGGAGGGATTGATCCGCTCGAAGCGGCCGCCGCGCGCACTGCCGGCGTCGTGTCCGGAAGGGTTGCGGGCCGTGGTGGCGAAGTCGCTCGCGCCCGATGTGCGACAGCGGTACCGGTCGGCCGCGGAATTCCAGGCGGACCTGCAGCTCTTCCTCGAGCGCAAGCCGACGCTCGCGGAGATCGAGCGCCGGCCGCGGTGGAATCCGACGGCGACGCTCGAAGCGGCGCGCGAGGCGTTGCGGCGCGTGACGCGGACGGCGCGGCGCAAGCAGAGGCGCAGCTTGCAGGTGTTGGGCGCTGCGGGATATTTTGCGACGGGCATGGTGCTGTGGATCGGCGGTTCGGTGGGCTGGCAGTTGTGGCAGGCGCACGCGAATGCGGCGGCGCCGCCGATGGTGAAAGCTCCTCGCGTCGAGAATCTTTCGAAGGTGTATCTCACGTGCGCCGACCAGACGCTCGAAGCGTATGGGACGAGCGCGAATCCGTGGCTGTACGCGTTCGACTGGCCGAAGGCGGAGGTCTGTCTGGAGCGCGCGGTGCAACTCGGCGCGGGCGACGACCGTACGCTATCGAAGCTGGCACTGGTGCGCGGGTACGCGATTCTCGAACGGCTCAACGGCGCGCAGTATTCCGAAAGCGCGGCCGGGCTGCTGCGTCTCAAGGCGCGCGACGAGTTCAGGCTGGCGTCGCTCAAAGCGCCCGCGGACCCGGCGCCGCATCTCGCACTGGGGCGAGTCTATACGTACTCGCTGCCCGATCCCGAAAAGGCGATGGCGGAGTTCACGACGGCAACGCGACTGGGTGCGGTGCTCGGACGGCGCGAAATCGAGCAGCAGGGCGACTGCTACCGGATCGCCGCGCAGCAGGAACTGGCGCGCAACCGGCGGCAGGCAACACACGACGCGGCGTTGGCGCGCGCCATTTACCAGCGCATTCCGGGCTTCAACGAAGTCGATCAGCACCTGCGCGAGCTGCAGCAGATTCACGCGCCGGCGCCGCGCAAGGCGCACAAACGGAGGTCGTACCGATGGCGGTGACACGCAGTTGGAAGATGCCGGGAACGGTGCCCGTGATGGTGCGCATCGACCGGCGTGCGACTCCGCTGCGGTTTGCGTGGTTGGGCGCCGCATCGCTGCTGGTCGCGCTCGGACTCTACTTCGTGTACGACGCGAAGGTGCAGCGGATGTCCGGCGGGCCGGTGGTGAACGTCAATTCGGTGAGCTCTTCGGAGCAGTTGCTGCCGATCCTGGAATTCTTTCCGAATCGCGCGGAGCTCGCGCCACAGGTCTTCGAATACATCGAACGATTCCGGCCGCTGCGCAATGCCGGCGCGTTGACGGCGGTGATTCCCCGGCGGCAGTTCGCGCGCGTCAAGCCGATGCTCGCGGTGCGCAGCGCGGCGGAGTTTCGCGCGCAGTTGCTGCAATCGGCACTGCTCTATTTCGCGGGGTTCTATCTGGTGGCGCTAGTATGGCGGTGGAAGCGCTATCGCGGCGATACGGCGTTCCTGCCGGTGCTGCAGTTGCTCACGGGGTTCGGCTTCCTGCTGATGGTGAGTATGCGCGATCCGCTGCGCGACACGCTGGAGTTCCACAAGTTCGCGATCGGCGTATTCATGGGGTCGCTGCTGCTCGCGCTTCCGGCGTTCGCGGCCTTCGATTACCGGAGGCTTTCGTCGTGGTGCTACACGCCGCTGTTTGGCGCGCTCGGCCTTTTCGGACTGCTGATGGCGTTCGGGCGCGGTCCTGCGGGCAACGACGCGAAGGTGAATCTCGGCCCGTTTCAACCGGTGGAGTTCGTCAAACTTCTGCTGGTAATGTTTCTCGCCGGCTACTTCACGCGCAACTGGGAACGCCTGCGCGACTTGCGCGAAAAGCGTGTGCCGGGACAACGCGTGGCGCGCGCGGAGCATGTGTTTCCGGTGCTGGTCGCGACGGGCATTTCGCTGGTGCTCTTCTTCGTGCTGAAGGATCTCGGGCCGGCGCTGGTCACGCTATTCGTGCTGCTCGCGATGTTCTCGGTGGCGCGCGGACGGCCGGCGCTGGCGATCGCGGCGGTCGTGCTGATGATGGCGGCGGTGACGATCGGCTATCGCGCGGGCACTCCGCACACGGTGGTGCAGCGCATCGACATGTGGCTGGCGCCGTGGGACAACGACGTTCACGGCGGCGATCAACTGGCGCACGCGCTCTGGGCGTTCTCCACGGGCGGCGCGACGGGTAGCGGTCCGGGTTGGGGCGATCCGGGCGTGATCCCGGCGGGGAACACGGACCTCGTGCTGCCGGCGATCGGCGAAGAGTGGGGCTTTGCGGGCGTCGCGGGGATCTTCGCGCTGTTCGGATTTCTGGTCTGGCGAGGGCTGCGCGCGGCGCGTCGAGCGGACAGCACGTACGGGCTCTTCCTCGCCACGGGTATCGCGTCGCTGATCGCGTGCGAGATGCTGCTGATCACCGCGGGAGTGTTGGGAGCGCTGCCGCTCTCGGGCGTGGTGTCGCCATTTCTGAGTTCGGGGAACACCGCGATGGTGGCGAACTTCCTGGCGATCGCGATGCTGGCGGGAATCAGCGAGACGGAAAGCCTGACGCAGCCCGAGGGACTGCGAGCGCCGCTGGTTCGACTGAATTACGTGCTGGCCGGCGCGGGCGCCGTTTTGCTTGGATTCGCGGCGCGGTATCAGGTGCTCCACGATACCGACTACCTGGCGCGCGACGCACATGCGTTTGAGGCCGACAACGTGAAGCGTCCGCAACACAATCCGCGGATCAACTCGCTGGCACGAGAAATTCCGCGAGGCACGATTTACGATCGCAATGGCGTGCCGGTAGCGACCAGCAACTGGCAGGAACTCGAGAAGCATCGCGAGGAGTATAAGGCGCTCGGCGTCTCGCTCGACAGCGCGGCCAGCCGCTTCGATGGCCGCCACTACCCCTTCGGCGCGACGACCCTTCATCTCACCGGCGATCTGCGCACCGGCGAGAAGTTTCACGCGACCAACGCCTCGCTCGTGGAACATGACGACAACCGCCGCTTGCAGGGCTACGAGTATGCGGAGCTCGCGCCGTTGATTCGCTATCGGCACCATCCGAACAACGCGGGCGTCGCTCGTATTCTGGCGCGCGATCGGAACCTTCGCCTAACCATCGATCTGCGGCTGCAGGTTCGCGCGAAGGAGATCCTCGAGCGGCACCTGCGCCAGGCGGGCGCATCCAACGGTGCCCTGGTGGTGATGGCGGCGGACACCGGAGACGTGCTCGCGATGATCAGCACTCCCTCGGCGATTCCGCCCGCGGAACGGGCTGCGCCACCCACGCCGGACGAACTGCTCGATCGGGCGCGCTACGGGCAGTATCCGCCGGGATCGACGTTCAAGCTGGTGACCGCGATGGCGGCTCTCAGCGGCGATCCCTCGCTGACGCATCGTACGTACCAGTGCCGGCCGCTAGGCGATGGCCGGTGCGGGAATACGATCGCGGGATGGAATCGCGCGATCAAGGATGACATCGGCGATCATGCGCACGGCACCGTCGATCTGGAACGCGCGATCGCGATTTCGTGCAACGCCTACTTCGCGCAACTTGGCGTTCACGACGTAGGTTCGAAAGCACTGGCGGAGATGGCGGAGCGGCTCGGACTATCGACCGGCGACCCGGCGGAGTTAAAGCGCTCGCTGCCGTTCGCGGCGTACGGGCAAGGCGCGGTGCTGGTCACGCCGTTCAAGATGGCGCGCGTCGCGGCGACGGTCGCGGCGGGCGGTCGCATGCCGCAAGGGCGTTGGGTCGCGGGCGAGGGGAATTCGCGACAGGACGCTCCGCTTTCGGTGTTGGCTGAACCGCAGGCGGCGTTCATGGCGCGCGCGATGCGGCGCGTGGTGACGGAGGGCACGGCGCGTCGCGTGATGGCCGGCTCGCCGCTCGAATTCGCCGGGAAGACGGGGACGGCGCAGCTCGATCAGGGCGCTCCGCATGCGTGGTTCGCGGGGTTCGCACCGTTCAATGGCGCGCGAGAGCGGCGGCTCGCGTTCGCGGTGATCGTCGAGCACGGCGGCTACGGCGGACGCGTTGCGGCGCCGATCGCGCGCGAAGTGATGGAAGCAGCGAAGGGATTGGGGTTGCTATGAAGCTGACGGAATTCCTGGAGAAATGGGGACACACCGTGTTCGAAGGCCCCCTGGCGCGGAGCGCGTCGCTCGAGAGCCCGGCGGAACTCGCGGAGATCCGGTTCGCAATTCTCGCGGAGGTGCGGCGCAATTCCTATCGGGCCGGAGCGCGGCAGGTATTTCCGTTCGATCTGGTGCGCGTGTCGATGCGCGGCGTGGAGGAGGTCCGCGCGGCCGTGTTCCGGAGCGGCTTCTTCCGGCAATACCTGGAGCACGAAATCCAAGGACATCTGCGCGCAGAGAACGTGCGGTTTCCGGAGCAACTACGTGTGGCGATCGACGTGGAGGTCGGGTTGCCGCTACCGAACGAGCCGTGGATGACGGTGTTGGTCGGATCGCAAGAGCAGCCTGCCGGAGCGGATCACACGCCGCGACTCAGGGTGCAGAGAGGCACTGCGAACGCGCAGGAATTGTGGATCGATAAGCCGCGCGTCTTTCTGGGACGCGAGGTCGAGGTGTATCGCAATGGCGGCATACACCGTCGCAACGACCTGGCATTCTTGGACGAAAACTCCGTCTCCCGCGAGCACGCGCATATCGAATACGACCGGAAAACGGGAGAGTGCCGCCTGTTCAATGATCGCTGGTACGAGCGCGGAACGGATTGCGGAACTCGGATGGTCCGCGATGGGGTGAGCATTGAGGTGCATCGCGATACGCGCGGCACGAAGCTCGAAGAGGGCGACGAGATCCATCTGGGTGACGCGATTCTAGTGTTCACGAGGTAGGCTCTCGCTCAACTTCGGCAAAGCGGTCCGGAAACCCACTCCTTGGCCGACGTCTGTCCTGCTTCGCAGCGGAGCGTTGATAGGCGACAAGAAACGATCGCCTGTCCCACTTGGCGCGCGCCGTTGTTCTACTTCGCCTTTAGTGCCGACTCCAGCGTGATGCTGTTCGCGTCCAGGATCGTCGCCGTGGCGCGTTGGAGGGCGGCTTTGGCTTTCGCGTACGAACTGCGCGCGGCCACTTCGGTCGAACGTGCCTGCGCGAGCAAGCTCTCGTACTGAATCACGAAAAAGCTGGTCGACGCGCCGACTTCGAACTTCGCCTGCTCGGCCTCGAGCGACTCCTGCTGCAGGGCGCTCGCCTGGACGGCGGCGTCATAGCTCGATCGCGCGCGGCGCATGGCGATCAAAGCGTCCTCGACTTCGAGACGCGCCTGGTTTTCCAACTGACGCAGACGGACCTGCGACTGCTTCACCTGGATTTCGTCGCGTGCCAGGTCAGCTTCGGCGATGCGGTTGTGAATCGGCAGCGTCATCTGTACGCCCACACCGTACGTGGGGTATTTGCGCGTGAAGATCTGGTCGAGCACGCCGCCGTAGCCGCCGATGAAGCCGGGGTCGGGCGTGCTGCCGAACAGCGGATTGGTCTGGCCGGCGAGGCCGTTATTCTGCATCACGCCGACCAAATCGAGCTGCGGTTTGGTGGCGCTGCGCGCGCCGGCGAGACCGATCGTCGAGTTGTCGATCTGGAGACGCGCCTGGCTGATGTCGGGCCGCTGCGCCATCGCATCGGCGATCAGATCCTGCATGGGGCGGACTTCGTCGGTCGAGGGGAGGGTCAGCGCGTCGGTCGGAATGATGTGGGCGGACGCGACTTCGGGGTCGTCGTTGCCGCGGCGCGTGATCACGTTCTTGAGGATCGCCTCCTGCTCTTCGCGCAGACCACGCGCGTTGATCAGGTCCTGACGCGTGGAGAAGACCTGCGCGTTGGCGCGCGTCATCTCGACGCGGGCGAGCGTGCCCTCTTCGACCTGCGCGCGCACATCGGAGAGCAGTTTCTCGGCGAGGTTGACGGTCTCCTGCTTCACCTTCTCGTCTTCCGTGAGCGCCACCAGATCGGTGTACAGGCGGATCACGCCATATACGGTGAGGATGAGCTGCTGGCGGAAGAGCAGGCTCGTCATCTTCTGCTCGTTGAGCGCGATGCGGATGAAGCGGCGATTGAGGCTCGTGCCGAAGCCGCGCAACAGAGGCTGGGTCACGGTGACACCCAGCGCGGAGCCGGTGTACGGGCTATAGCCGCTGCGCAGCGAGTTGATGTTCTGACGGTTGTTATTGAAGTTGAGCGACGCCACGGCGCCCGAGGAGAAGCCTTGCTGCACGCCCGCATTGAACAGCGTGGTGTTGCTGACCAGGGTATTAGAGCCGGTGGTCACCGTGTTGGTCTGGGGCGTAGTCTGGTGCGTCCAGTTCAACTGGCCGACGATCGCCGGATCGTAAATCGGAATCGCCGTACCGATCGATTGAGGGATGGTCCCCTGGATGGAGTAGTTGGTCTGCGGTTCGCCGAGCACGTTGAGCGCGAGCGCGTTGGTGGCGACCGAACTGCCAGCAGTAGCGCGTCCGGCGACGGCGGAATTCGTCGGCACGGCGCTGAGCGGTCCGCCGGTGCCGGCCGGCGTTTCGGCGAGCGTGAAGTTCAGTCCGCGCACGGTGCCGCCGCCTTTGGCGCGCAGCAATTCGGAATCGCCAATGGGCAGCAGGTAGCGCTGGAGCTCGATATCGAGATTGTTTTCGAGAGTGAGCGAGAGCGCATCCTGCAGCGATAGATAGAGATTGCCCGCGCGGATGAGTTCGTGAACGCGCGGCGAGTTTTCCGATCTCACCGGCGAAGTCATGCGCGGAATGCCGGTCTGGGCGAGCCCGAGATCGGCGGCAAGGAACAGCGCCAAAGCGGCGCAGGCAGGCTTGTGAAACATTTTCGGGTCCTACTGCTTTTTGCCGGGTGCGGCCTTTTCGGGCGCGGCCACCGGCTTAACCTTGACCCCTTCGCGAACCACGTCGCTCGGGTTGATGGCAAGTTGCTGTCCCTCTTCGAGGCCGGTGAGGGCTTCCAGCCGGTCACCGAAATCGCGGCCGAGGGTAATGCGGGTGAAGTGGACGGTAGCGTCGGGCCGGACGACCGCGACCTGCGGTCCATCGGCGCGGACCACGAGGGTGTCGCCGGGAATTAAGAGCGGCGGGTTCTTTCGCGGGACGGTGAGATCAACCTGGGCGTACATACCGGGCATGAGAACGCCGCCCGAGTTCGGCACCTGGACCTCGGTGAGCAGCGTGCGGGTGGTGGGGTCGAGTGCGTTGGAGGTGCGAGTGACGGTGCCGGTGAACTTGCGTCCGGTGAGTTCGGCGATCGAAATATCGGCGCGCTGGCCGGGCTTCACGGAGTCGGCATCGGTCTGGGGCAGATTGACATAGATGCGAAGGGTACCGGTCTGCGCGACGCGGAAGAGCAGTGTGCTGCCTTCGTTCACCAGCGCGCCGGTATCGACGTTGCGCATCGTGATCACGCCCTCGAAGGGCGAGCGCACGGTTTGATAGGTCTTGAGTTGATTGAGGCGTGAAAGACCGGCCTCGGCGGCGGAGACGTTGCTGCGCGACGCGGCGGCGGCCTGTTGGAGGGCCTGCACGTTCGCTTGCTGCGCGGCGTACTGCGCCTGCGCGTTGTCGTTATCCTGTTTGGAAATTACGCCGCGGCCGAGCAGGTTGCTCATGCGTCCGGCAGTAATTTTCGCGAGATTCTCATTGGCGCGAGCCTGCTGGATGGCGGCGTCGGCCTGCTGCACACTGCTCTTGGCCTGCTCGATGACGGCGCGGGCCTGCAGGATCTGCTGATCGAGTTCCGGCGCTTCGACCTCCGCGACTACCTGGCCGGCCTTCACGCGGTCGCCGATGTCGACATAGCGCTTGCGGATGTACCCGGTGGCGCGGGCGAGAATCGGCGCCTCGGTGACGGCCTGAATATTGCCGGGCAGCACCAGGTTACTCTTGCCTTCAGCGCGCGTGACGCGCGCGACATTGACCAGCGGCAGGGTGATGCCGGTCTCTTTGGACTCGGCGGCCAGAACATCCTCGCGCTTTTGCCGCGGCAGATAGCCGACGAAAAAGCCGACGACGATCAGCGCGGTGAGCAGCAGGGCGATCAGGATCAGGGTGCCGGCGCGGGGCCGGCGGTCGCTAGCTGCGCCCGGATGTTTGGCATTCTCCAACTGGCGCTTCAGGTCCTCGATTTCCGAGCGTAAGCGATCTTCGGTGGAACGGGTCTCGTTCATGAAAGGTCCTCGCGCAGCATCATTTCGTCGCGCAGATATTCGTGCTCCTCTTCGATGATCCGGCGCTCGAAATCGACCGGCGGATTCTTGCGCAGCAGGCTGTAAACCAGCGGAACCACAAACAGCGTGGTCATGGTGGCCATCAGCAGGCCGCCGATAACGGCGCGGCCGAGAGGCGCATTCTGTTCGCCGCCTTCGCCAAAGCCGAGCGCCATCGGCAGCATGCCGATGATCATCGCGCTGGCGGTCATGAGGACGGGACGAATGCGCGTGTGTCCCGCGGAAAGTGCGGCGGAGCGCGCATCCAAGCCTTCGATGCGCTGATCGTTGGCGAAGACGACCAGCAGAATGCTGTTGGCCGTTGCCACGCCAATACACATGATCGAACCCATCATGGAGGGCACGCTGAAGGTGGTTTGCGTCATGAACAGCATCCAGACGATGCCGGCGAGCGCGCCGGGCAGCGCCATCAGAATGATGAAGGGATCCATCCAACTCTGGAAATTGACGGCCATCAAGAGGTACACCAGCACTACGGCGAAGATCATACCAAGCCCGAGGCGGTAGAACGAACTATCCATGGTGCTAACCTGACCGCGCAACTCCAGGGTAGTTCCACGCGGCAGTTTCGGCGTCATTTCCTTGATTATCTTCTGGACACCCGCGCCGACGCTGCCGAGATCGCGCCGGTCGACATTCGCGTAGACATCCATCACAGGCTGCACGTTGTAGTGATTGACAATCTCCGGTCCGACGCTCCGCCCGACGGTCACCATATTCGAGAGCAGCTGCGGACTGCCGGCGGCCGTGCCCGGATTTCCGTACGCGGCCGAGGCCTGATTGGGTCCGGTGCCGATAGCGGCGTTGGTGGGGTTCGCGGAGCCGGCGTTCGACGTTGCAGTGGAGGTGTTCATTCCCGTGAAGGGAGCGCTGACGGGCGTGCGCAGCAACGCGGCGAGCGAATCCATGCGGTATTGCGGAGTCTGCACGGCGACACCGTAACTGACGCCGGTGCGCCAGTCGAGGAACTGCGTGGGCGCGATCTGGCCGCTGGAGCTGAGCGAGATCAAGAGGCTGGTGGCGACGTCGCGCTGGGTCAGGCCGACCTGCCCGGCCTTGCTGCGGTCCACGTCGATATTGATGGTCGGGTAGTCCACCACCTGGTGAATGTGGACGTCGGCCGAACCGGGAATGCGCGCGACCTTTTCGGCGATCTGCCGCGCGATTTCGTAGTTCGACGCGGCATTGCGGCTGACCACCTGTACATCGATGGGGGCGGGCAGTCCGAAATTCAGAATCTGGTTGGTGATATTGGCGGCTTCGAAGAAGAAGACCACGTCGGGGAACTTCTGATGCAGGCGCTTGCGCAAGCGGTCGGTGTACTCGGCTGTGGAGCCGTGATCCTCGGCTTTGAGAGAGATCAGGATGTCGCCATCGCCCACGCCGAGCGTCGGGCTATCGCCGAAGGCGAGATTG